>CANBES010000024.1 GCA_947367845.1 uncultured Clostridium sp.
TATGAAAAAAATAAAATAATTACTTGCCCGCGAACATTACTTTTTTTATAAACTTACATATTCTATATCTCATTCCATTCAAGTCATAAAAACTAAAACTTGCCCCCACTGTCCCCCAAAAGCTTTTTCAAACCATTAACCACCAATACAATTTGGAGGGTATTATGATAATTATTAACAATATAAAAATAAGAAAAAATCTTTCTTCTAATGAAATTTTTGAAGAAACTATTAGGAAGAATAAAATAAGAAAAGAAGATGTTTTAGAGTGGCATATAACTAAAAAGTCTATTGATGCTAGGGATAAGCAAGATGTTCATTACACTTATGCTATCGCTTTTAAGTTAAAAAACGAACATAAATATAAACATTTTCATAAGGCTCCTGAGGTTGAGCTTCCTGAAATAAAAACAAATAATTTAGAAAATAAAAGACCTGTTGTAGTAGGTGCTGGCCCTAGTGGTTTATTTTCTGCTCTTACTCTTATTCAAAATGGACTTGCTCCTATTGTTGTTGAACAAGGAGAATGTGTTGAAAATAGACAAATTACGGTTGATAAGTTTTTGAAAGAAGGAAAATTAAATCCACTTTCTAATGTTCAGTTTGGCGAAGGTGGTGCTGGTACTTTTTCTGACGGTAAGCTTACTACTGGTATTAGCAGTCCTTTTTGCAAAAAGGTTTTACAAGAATTTGTTAACTTTGGAGCTCCTGAACAGATTTTATATTTGTCTAAACCACATATTGGAACTGATAACTTGGTTAATATTGTTAAGAATATTAGAGAATATATTATTTCTAAAGGGGGTAGTTTTCTTTTTAATACAAAAGTTACAAATTTTAATACTGAAAATAACAAAATAACATCTGTTGTCTGTACAAATAAACAAAATGAAACCATTGTAATTCCAACTTCTCACTTAATTCTTGCAATTGGGCATAGTTCAAGGGATACTTTTGAAATGTTATATAAAAATGGTGTTGATATGGAAAAGAAAAACTTTTCTGTTGGTGTTAGAATTGAACATTTACAAGATGATATTAATAAAGCTCAATATGGTACAGATACTAAATTAAAATTGCCACCTGCTGAGTATAAGTTGTCTTATCACTCTCCTAATGGTCGTTCATGTTATACTTTTTGTATGTGCCCTGGTGGAGTTGTAATGGCTTCTTCAAGTGACCCAAACACTATTGTTACTAATGGTATGAGCTACTTTTTAAGGGACGGAGTCAACGCTAACTCTGCTGTTCTAGTTAACGTTGTTCCCGAAGATTTTGAAGACCCTTCTCCACTTAGTGGTATATATTTTCAAAAAAATTTGGAAGAGAAAGCTTTCATTTTAGGTGGTTCTAATTATTTTGCACCTATTCAAAGGCTAGAAGATTTTATGAACAATAGAAAGTCTGAATTTATAGGAACTATAAAACCAAGCTATTTACCAGGTGTCACTTTATCTAACTTAAATGAAATTTTGCCTGAGTTTGTTGCTACTACTTTAAAAGAAGGTCTTAGCTATTTTGATACTAAGCTTAAAGGTTTTGCTAATCCTGATAGTATTTTAACTGGTTTAGAAACTCGTAGTTCTTCTCCTGTTAAAATTCCTAGAAATGAACATTTGGTTAGTAATATTTCTGGAATTTATCCTTGTGGAGAAGGTGCTGGATATGCTGGTGGAATTATGTCTGCAGCTGTTGACGGTATTAAGTGTGCTATTGCTGTTCTTGAGGATTGATTTTTCTTAGTCTTTCTACTATTTCTTTTAAATTTTCTACTAAGTAATCAATATCTTCTTTTGTATTTTCCTCATCAAAAGTGGTTCTAAGTGCTGAAAAAGCTTGGCTTGCTGTACACCCTATTGCTGTTAAAACGTGTGAAGGTTTAGGCGAACCAGTTGAACAGGCTGAACCACTTGATGCGCAAATTCCTTTTGCATCTAAATTTAATAATAAGGCTTCCCCGTCTACTCCTTCAAAAGAGAAGTTGGCATTTCCGGGAAGTCTATTTTCTAGCTTTCCGTTTAGTTTAACATTTGGTATTGTTTCCTTCACTCTTGAAATATAATAATTTCTAAGTTCTTGCAAATATCTAATATGATTAGCCATATTCATTCTAGCTAATTCGCATGCTTTTCCTAGACCTACAATTCCAGATACATTTTCTGTTCCTCCTCTTTTGTTTCTTTCTTGATGTCCGCCGTCTATAAATTTTTCAAATTCTATTCCTTCTCTTACATATAGTGCTCCTATTCCTTTTGGTGCATGTATTTTGTGTCCTGATAATGATAACATGTCAATACCCATCTTTTTGACATTTATCGGTATATTTCCACATGCTTGAACACTGTCAGTGTGGAATACTATATTATGCATCTTTGCTATTTTTGCTATTTCTGTAATTGGCTGAATTGTTCCTATTTCATTATTTGCAAACATAATACTAATTAACATGGTATCATATCTAATGGAATTTTTTAACTCTTCTAAATCAACTACTCCTTCTGAATTTACATTTAAATATGTCACTGAGTATCCTTGTCTTTGTAAAAATTGACATGTATGCAATACTGCCGGGTGCTCTATTTTAGATGTTATTATGTGTCTTTTTCTATGTGCGTTTGCATATGCAATTCCTTTTATTGCTGTATTGTCACTTTCTGACCCGCATCCTGTAAAGTATATTTCGTGTGGTTTACATCCAATTAAATTTGCAACTTGCTCTCTTGCTTTTTCTATTGCTTTCTTTGCTTCTCTTCCTACTGAATACATTGATGATGGATTTCCGTATTTAGCTTCTAAATATGGCATCATTTCTTCTAGCACTTCTCTCTTTATGCTTGTTGTTGCTGCATTATCAAAATATTTTATATCCATAAATAAATTCATTCCTTCCTTTAATTATCTTGCTGTATATTCATTTATTACATTATATTCAATTTTGATTATAATATTGATTTAATTTTCCCCAAATTTTCCATTACTGCTCTATAACCATATTTATAGCAACTATCTAATTTTTCCACATCTAAAAGCCCTGTTTTATCTGTTTTTATTGTTAATACAAAGTCACTATTTTCTAAGTTTTCTTCTGAAATTTTATTTCCCATAATGTCTATTGTTCTCATTGCTAAGTCCATAATATTACTTTCTTTATTAATATCATCTGCTTTGAAATTAATTGCTATTACTTTGTCTGCTCCTTGTTTTCTAACTTCATTAACTGGTACATTATCTAACATTCCACCATCTAAAAATTGGTGAGTTTCAAATTCGCATGGGCAAAATACAGCTGGAAAACTGCTGCTTGCTCTCACTGCTTTTCCTATTGATATATCTGTTATATACTGACTTTGGTCTTCTGTACTTTTTGGTATTCTATTGGTAAATATATATTCTTTTGCTTCTCCTATGTCTACTGCTGGAATTACTAACGGCATTCTTTTTATGTCTTTTATTGTGTTTACTCCTTTTCTTTTTGCTAAGCTATTATAAACCTCTTCTATGCTATTACCTGTTTTTAGTCCAGTAATTTCTACTTTTTTACTCATCATGTAATTTTTTATTCCTGATATAATTGGCGCTGAATTTATTCCTGCAATATCTTTTGAATATCTTTTAAACAATATGTAAATATAGTATGGTGAGTACCCTAAAGCATATAGAGAAGATATTAGAGCTCCTGCACTTGTTCCACCTATTACATCTATTTTTATGCCATTGTCTTCAAATGCTTTTAATGCTCCTGCATGCGCAATTCCTCTGATTCCACCACCTGATAAAGCTACTCCTAATTTCAATTTAAGTCCCTCCTTCATATTATAGTATTTACTCCTTTATATGAAGTTAAACCTAAAAAGTTGATAATTATCAATTACATAAAGGGGCCTGATAAAAAATTTATATATTTTAAATCAAACCCCTATTTTTATTCTATACTATTTTGCATTTGTGTAATAAACTTCACCAAAACCATATTCTACTTTATAATATGTGCTCATAAATGAAGGCTCTATTCCTTCTTGGAATTTATATGTTGGTTCTAATATTTCCTCTCCCTTAGAGTTTATTACTCCCCATTGTCCATCTTTTTTTACAGCTGCATATCCAAATTCATTAACTTCGGTCACTTCGTCATATTGTGCTTCTACTACTATTTTATCGTTTTGGTCTACAAATCCCCATTTTCCATTTTCTCTTTTTGCAAATATTGTGTTTTGTGGATATATTTCTGAAACTTTAAGCTCTTTTCCTTCTTTGTTAAAGTATTTCATTTCTTCATTATTATATATTTTTATATAATTATCTTCTACTTCAACTTTTGCTTTTTTCATTTCACATATTTTTTCCATATTGCTATTATATAATGTTGTTGTATCTGTACTTGCAATTGTTGCTTGTAGTACTGTACTTTCTTCTATTTTTTGAAGTGAATCATTTTCAATTGCAATTTTTTCTTCTCCTTTATTGTCTAGCACTCCTAGTTTTGATTTTTCATTACTAGCTCTAAAGTAGTCTCCATATAGATATTCGATATAACTATATTTTTCTTCTATTATTTGCTCTCCGTCTTTTCCAATAACACCATATTTTGTTCCTGCTGATGTATTTAATTTTATCTTATAATTTTCGTTTTCAGTATCAATTATAGCTGTGTTTTTATCTATTTCTGCTTTTGTTCCATTCTTGTCATATACTGTAACATTATCAGCTTTTCTAGCATACACATATATTCCATTTATATCTATTTGGTCATATTCTTCTGGTAATATTGTTTTTCCTTCTAATGTTGCAATACCATATTTCTTGCTTTTTTCAATAGTCAATAATTTATTTGTTTTGTTGTATGATATTGATTGATATTCATTTTTTATTAGTTCTACATCATTGTGTATTACTCCATATTGACCATTTTTTGCTACTATTAAATATGCATTATCTTTGTCTTCTATATCTGTTATTCTAGATATTTCGTTATATTCTGTTGGTAGTAGTTTCTTTCCTTTGTAGTCTATATATCCATATCTATGCCCTTCTTCTGTTTTGTTTGATACGATATATCCTGCAAATTTGTATCCTACACCATTTGTATGATATGCGTCTACTGCAACATTATCATATTCAGAATTTACAACTACTTTTCCATTTATGTTTATAACCCCATATTTATCATTTTGCTTTACTAGAAGTTCTCCTTCTTTATATGGTAAGCTTTCTATTTCGTCATAATTTGCTTTTACTATTTTCTTTCCTTCTAAGTTTATAAGACCGTATTTTCCATTTTCTTGATATCTTAAAACTGTTTTTTCATACATCAAATCACTTGCTATATTTTTTAATCTTATTGGTTCTACTTTTTCATATTGTGTATAAAGTTCTTGTTTATTTGCATCCAACATTTTCACTTCTGAATTGCTATAACATGCAAATATTGCTTTTTCTGGATTAGGTATTCTTATGTCATCATATTCTGGGTTAATTACTATATTCCCATTTCTGTCTATTACACCTGATTTTTCTTCTTGTTTTAATACAAAATAATTGTAATTTTCTATTTTTGCAATTTCATAATCATTGTCTGTCTTATTAAAAAAATAAAATACTATTCCTACAATCAGTGCGATTGCTATTATTCCTATTATTATATTTCTTATTATAAATGTTCTTTTCATATATGTTAGCCCCCTATTCTTCTATCTCTTTTGATTCTTCTATATTATTTTTACATGCTTTTATTCTTAGTATTCTTTTATCTTCATATTCTTCTATTTTATATGTTACCTTTTTCGTTTCTACAATTGGTGTTTCTTCATCTTCTGGAATTCTTCCCAGTTGCTCTTGTAAAAATCCTGATATTGTGTCATAGTCACCTTCTGGTATTTCAGCATTTAGAATTTTATTTACATCATAAATCGCCATATTTCCAGCTAACATATATGTGTTTTCATCTATTATTTCAAATTCCATTTCTTCTTCGTCATATTCGTCATATATTTCCCCAAACAGTTCTTCTATAATGTCTTCCATTGTGATTAATCCTGCTGTTCCGCCATATTCGTCGACAATTATTGCTATTTGCTTTTTGTTTTTTTGTAACTCTTTAAAAACTTCGTTAATTAGCCTTGTCTGTGATACAAAATATGCATCTTTTACTATATTTTTTACTTTAAAGCTTTTCTTACCGATATTTTTTAATATATCTTTTACATATAAAACACCTTTTATCTCATCTATTGTTTCATCATAGACTGGTATTCTGCTAAAACGGTATTCTTCTTTTGAAAGTTCGTGCATTAATTCGTCTCCGCTTATGTTTATATCTACTGCAAATATATCTTTTCTATGTCTCATTATTTCTGATACTGTTATGTCATTGAATTCGAATACTTTGTTTATTAATTCTTTTTCATCTTCTTGTATTGTTCCTTTTTCTTCTCCTTGGTCTACCATCATCTTGATTTCTTCTTCTGTAACCGATTCTTCTTCGTTTTCGCCTACTCCAAATATTTTTGAAATAGCATTTGTAATAACTGTTAGTAATTTTACAAATGGTGCTGTTATTACTGAAATTATTCTTATTACACCTATTGTTGCAAATGCTATTTTCTCGTAATGTTTCATTGCAAGTCTTTTAGGTACAAGTTCTCCAAAGACGATTGTAAAAAATGATAATATAATTGTTATTAATATTATTGATATACTCTTCCATATTACTAAACTTATAAATGGCATTACATTATATAATATTGGCGCTAATCTTTCAGCAAAAGCATCTGATGCAAAAGCACTTGATAAAAATCCTGCTAGGGTAATTCCTATTTGTATTGTTGATAAAAATTTGCTTGGTTCTTTTAGCATTTTCTCGATTTGCTTTGCTTTTTTATTTCCTTCTTTTGCTTGCTTTTCTATTTTTACATCACTTAGCGATATAAAGGCTATTTCGCTTGCTGCAAAGAATGCATTTAGCAATATCAATATAAGTAAAACTATTAGTTGTGAAAACATTTTATTTTTTACTCCTTATTATTTAAAACTATGTACCTATTATATATGTTTTCTATATTTTTTTCAACACATTTTTTTACATTCCTGCAACTGGTAATTTTTTTACTTCTTTTGTTTTAACTTCCTTGTTTGCTGTCTTTGTTGTTTCAACTTCTGGCTTTTCTTCTTTCTTATTATTTACTGTAACTGTCATTTCTTGATTTAAGTCTAACTTTATTTCTATCAATTCTGGATAAGCTTCATATCCATCTGTCGGATTGGTTTCTTTTAAATAGTATACCCCTGGAACTAGATTTTCTATTACAATTTTTCCTTCTTCATCAGTTTTTAAATCTGTATATATAGTTTGTTTATTTTCATCTAATAATTCAAACTCTACATTTTCTAGCTTATTTCCACTGTCTTGGTCTTTTTTTAGAATTATCAATTTTGTTTCGTTTTTATTATACTCTTCTGTTATTAAACCTATTCCGTCTTCATATGGATTTGTAGTTATTGCATAGTCTTGTGTTCCTGGTTTTTGAGTTTTTCCATAATATACTGGTTTTGTTTTAACTTTTGCTTGTGCTTTTAAATTAAAAGATGCAGTATCTTTCATATCTTTTATTGGTACCAATACCTTAAAGTTTTCGTTTGGATAAAACTCGTTTCTCTCATTATTGTTTTCATCTGTTATTTTTATACCACCTATATTTAAGCCATCTGCTCTAGTAAGTTCTATTGTATATTTTGACATTTCTGCATTTGCTGTTGCCTTGTATGTTTTAGATACATAATTTTTATCTTTTGCATCTTGTACCCACTTATCTGTTAGTCTATTTATTGTAATTGTACTTGATACTTTTATTTCAGTTGAATTTGCTGCATTTGTTAGTATCATTCTTAACGCATTCAATGTTCTATTTCCTGCTTCAGTTCCAATTGAAGCAAAGTATTCTAGCCTTTTACCATGTATATAGCAATATACTGCCTGTTTTGTAGCAGTAAATGCTTCCCATTGATTTGCTACACCTAGTTCTCCTAAAGATTTATATGGGTATCCATTAATGATAATTCTCCACAATCCTACATCTTGTAATGTTGTTTGAGTAGTAACATTATAGCTTCCCATTTCTGCTCCTGGTTTTGTTCTATCCATACAATATGCTGGATATGCCACTCCATCTTGATTACTTTCTATATAGATTGCTTGGACTGGCTCACCTTGATATGTCATTAACGTTCCACAGTCTCCTATTGAATATGTATTTATTTCACTAAAACTTGCGGCATATATGCTATTTCCTATTGTTAATAAATTCATTATTAATAATGCAACCACTGTTGCTACTTTTCCTATTTTTCTAATTATATTTTTATTCAATTTTTGTTTCATTCCTTTCTTTTCCTTGTATACATCTTCTATATTCTGGTTGACCTTCAACACAAGTAATTAGTGTGATGGTGTTGTCTTCTGTTTCTTCTAAATAACTCCAGTCTGTATCTTTTATTATGGCTATTATTTCCACTTGGTATTCTCGTTTTTCCCCATTACAATAATATGTGATAATATCTCCTTTTTTTAGCTTTTTTAGATTTGCAAAATAATTGTTTTCAAATCCCCTATTATGAGCCACTAGTCCAATATTTCCACTATTTTTTGAAGTTTCTTCAAAATGACCAACATATTTGTCCATAACTTCTTTTGTAGTTCCTTCTCCTATTGGCGCTTTTAGTTCTATTGCTGGAATTTCTAATTGCCACATAGTTGTATCTTGTGTATTGTTTTCATTAGTTTTTTGTTCTTGGTTGTTTTCTTCTGTTTTGCTTGGATTTTCTTGTTTGATTTCAATATTATCCTGTGTTGTTTCTTGTGCTGTTGTTTGATTTAAATTTGATAAAAATAAATTAATGTTTGAAAAAATAATTGTTGATATTATTAGACTTACAATGTTGATGTAAATTGTCGTGTATCTAAATCGTTTTATTTCTTTCCTCCTGTTTAATTTTTATTTTTGAGTTAACTCTTGTTAATATCTTAATACATTTTTTTGCATTTGTAAAGAACTTTTCATCGACAAAATCCGACAAACATAGGCAAAACCCTTGATATTCCAAGGGTTTTTATCACTGATTTTTTCAAAAATTGCCAACAAGGACGGAGGTAACTGGCAAGAAATTGCCAAAAAGGACCGTCCCCGGTGGCAGATTCCTGCCAAAAAGGACCGTCCCCAATGGCAGGGTTTACAATTTCAATTCTAATTCGAAGTAGAATTCTACTCCATCGTCTTTGTTTATAACTCCATAACTATTTTGATAATTATTCATAACGGCTTTTACAAATGATAGTCCAATTCCAGTTCCGCCATCAGTTCTGTTTCTAGATTCATCGATTTTATAAAATCTATTCCATATTTTTGCCATATGTTCTTCTGGTATGTTGTCCCCAGTATTGAAGATTTTTACTCTTACTTTGCTGTTTTCAACGTCTACAATATTTTCTATTTTTATAATTTTTTTATTATCTACTTCTTTTATGTTCTTTATAGCATTTGTTAAATAGTTGCTAACAACTTGTTCTATATAAAAATCATCTGCAATAACGTTTACTTCTTCTGGTGTTTCAAATTCTACTGTAATTTCTTTTTCTTCTAGCATTACTTTTGATTTTCTTACAACTTCTTTTTCAAGTTCTACAATATTAAATTTTGAGTCGTTAAATTCTCTTTTCCCATATTCCAATTTCATTAATTGTAGCAATTGTTTTACTAGTTTATCCATTTTGTTTGTTTCGTCTAGTATGACTTCTGCATAGAATTTTCTACTTTCTTCATCTGTATTTACATTTTCTAATAGTCCTTCGCTATATCCTTGTATTAGTGCTATTGGTGTTTTTAATTCATGTGATACGTCTGATATGAAGCTTTTTCTCATTTCATCTATTTTTGATTTTTCTTCGATGTCTTTTTCTAATTCTAAGTTTGTTTTTCGTAATTGTTTTATTGTTTTTTCTAGTGTTGTAGACATTGCATTTATGCTTTTTCCAAGATTATTAATTTCGTCTCCTACATCTGTAATTTTATATTTTTGGCTAAAATCTAAATTTGACATTTTTTTGGCAATATCGTTTAATTCTAAGATTGGGTCTGTAAATCTTCTTGATACATATGATACGATTACAGCTGAAATTAATATTGTCATCCCTGCCATTAGGTATAAAAAGTTATTTGATATTTTTACACTTTCTTGAATTGCATTTATTGGTATTCTTATATACAATTGATATCCATTATCTAAATTTGCTGATAACAATACATATGTTACTCCATTTTTAGTGTCTTTAATTTTCTTTATTACATACTGCTCGCTTTCTTCTAATATTTCTCCCATTCCAACTTTAAATTTTATTGTCATTTCATTCATTTGTCCTAATGTAGAATAAAAGTCTTTGTTTGAAGTATATATACTTACATTTTGGTCATTTTTTATTAAGATATCAAAATTGTTTTGTATTGAAATTTGTTCTAACTGTGTTTCTAAATTTGCATTTTGCGAATTTTGATAATAATTATTTACTGTTTCATATACAGATTTTAGTGCTTGTCTTTTGCTGTATATGTAGAATTGTCCTAACACTAGATTGTTTACTATTACTAAAAATACAATTATTAATAATATTATTGTGGATATAGTAACAAACAATTTAACTCTTACAGATTCTAACGGATTGTGTTTTGCTTTCATTAATATGACCCCTTTTCTTATTTTACTTCAAATTTATATCCTACGCCTCTCATAGTTTTTATATATTTTCCTTTTTTACCTAATTTATGTCTAATTTTTTTGATGTGACTATCAATTGTTCTAGAGTCTCCATAATAATCATAATTCCATACGTTGTTTAATATCTTGTCCCTAGATAACGCAATGTTTTCATTTTCTATTAAATATACTAATAGTTCATATTCTCTTAGGCTTAATTCAATTGCTTTTCCGTCCACTTTTACTGTTCTGCCTTCTTTGTCTATTTCTATTCCTGCGTATTCTTTTACTTCGCTTGATACTTGGCTTGTCCTTTTTAGTATTGCTTCAACTCTTGCTACTAGAATTTTTGGACTAAATGGTTTTGATATGTACTCATCAACTCCTAGTTCAAATCCAAATAGTTCGTCTTGTTCTTCTCCCCTTGCTGTTAGCATTATTATTGGCACTTTTGAGTCTTGTCTTATTTGTCTTAGTACAGACCAACCGTCTAGTTTTGGCATCATCACGTCTAATATTATTAAATTGATTTTGCTTTTTTGTTTTTCGAATATTTCTAGTGCTTTTTCTCCGTCTTCCGCTTCTAATATGTTGTATCCTTTTGTTGTTAAGAAGTCTTTTATTAGTTTTCTCATTCTTTGCTCGTCGTCTACTATTAGTATTGTGTCATTTATCATTTTTCATCACTCCTGTTAATTTTCTTTATTATATATTATAAACAGTAATTATGTCTATACTGTGAACAAACAAAAAAAGACCTAAACAGTCTTTTTTTAATTTTTCATATAAACAGTTTTTGTATCATAGGCTAATTCAATATTTTCTTCTCTTAAAATTTTCATAATCTTACTATTTATATTTTGCCTATCAGCCAAATAACTTGGATAATCAACAGACTCTGTATAGCTAGAAATCAAAACATTCAAGCCATTATCAGAAATCTCATCAAACTTAACAATAATTGAATCATCAAAAATTGCTTCTCTTTGTTGTAGCATTTCTCTTACTCTTGCCATAAATTTCTCTAGCTTATCTAAGGGTGTGTCTATTTGTATACAAAGATGTGTTTTAAATCTTCTTTTTTCCATTTTGCTCCAATTAATAATTGAAGAATTAGAAATTACTGAGTTTGGTATATTTACCACTGAATTTTCAAAAGTTCTTACCCTTGTACTTCTAAAAGTAATATCTTCCACAGTACCTTCATATGGTGGCATTTCTATCCAATCTCCTACAATAAAAGGCTTGTCTAGAAATATTACTAATCCTCCAAATAAGTTTTTCGCAGTATCTTGAGCTGCTAATGTTACTATTACACCACCGTAATCCTAAACCAGCAACCAAACCATTCAAGTTTATTCCTAATAGTGTAAGTACGATAAAACCTGCTACAATGTAAATTACTACTCTTACTATTTTTAACAAGAAGTTCAACATTGAGTCTTCTACATTTTTTGTTGTTTTTTCTTTCATCTTTTTTACTAATGTTGATTTTGGTAAAAAGCTTGCAGCTAAGCCTTTTGCAAATACTATTACACTACAAATTTCAAATGCTTTTGTTACAAATTCCATTATTTCATTTGAAATTTGGAATGGTTTTTTCAATAATAGAATAGCAATGTAAATTCCTAGTACATTGAAAAACATTCTTAAAGGGTTATAAAATGCACTTTCTTTAATTACTCTTTTATTCTTCACTTTTAACTTAAACATCCTAACAATTATATATGCAATGCTAGAACTAAAAATTCTAAAAAGTACAATTAAACATAAAGCTGTTATAACATCTATAATTTGTTCACTTGTTATACTACTTATATAGTTTATTATTCTACTCATTTTTCCTCCGTTTATTATCCCATATAATCTCTCAATTTTTTGCTTCTACTTGGATGTCTTAACTTTCTTAGGGCTTTTGCTTCTATTTGTCTAATTCTTTCACGTGTTACTTCAAATTCACGACCAACTTCTTCTAAAGTTCTTGCTTTTCCGTCTTCTAAGCCAAATCTTAATTTTAAAACTTTTGCTTCTCTTGGTGTTAGTGTATTCATTACTTCTTCTAGTTGTTCTTTTAGTAGTGTATATGCAGCTGAATCGTGTGGGGCTGGACTATCGTCATCTTGTATAAAGTCTCCTAAGTGACTGTCGTCTTCTTCTCCTATTGGTGTTTCTAATGATACTGGGTCTTGTGCTATTTTTTGTATTTCCATAACTTTTTCTACTGGAATTTCCATTTCTGCTGCAATTTCTTCTGGACTTGGCTCTCTTCCTAATTGTTGTAATAAGTGTCTTGATGTTCTTATTAGTTTGTTTATTGTTTCTACCATATGAACTGGTATTCTTATTGTTCTTGCTTGATCTGCAATTGCTCTTGTTATTGCTTGTCTTATCCACCATGTAGCATAAGTACTGAATTTAAATCCTTTGGTATAATCGAATTTTTCAACAGCTTTTATTAGTCCCATATTTCCTTCTTGTATTAAGTCTAGGAATAACATTCCCCTTCCTACATATTTTTTAGCTATACTTACAACTAATCTTAAGTTTGATTCTGCTAGTTCTTTTTTTGCATCTTCATCACCAGCTAGAATTCTTTTTGCCAAATCTAATTCTTGGTCAAATGTTAGTAGTGGTATTCTTCCTATTTCTCTTAAATACATTCTTACTGGGTCATCTATATTTATTCCTTCATATGTTGTTTCTGTTACTTCGTCTAATTTTAAATCTTCTACTTCTTTCAAATCTTCTATGTCTGGTTCTTCTTCCATATCGTCATTTAAAAGATTTACTCCTAGTTCTTCAAAAGCATCAAAAACTTGGTCTATTTGGTCTGGATTGACATCATCCAATTCTTTTGCTAGGTCTCCTATTGTTATTTTTCCTTGCTCTTTTGCTTTTTTTAATATTTTGTTTACTTTTTCTTCTTTTACTTCTTTTACTTCTTTATTTTCACTTGTTTCTTCTTTTTTCTTTGCCATTAAATTTTCACCCCTATTTAATTTTAGCTAACCTAATAATAATATTACTTAGCTCTCTTTCTAATTCTTTTTTTTGCTCAGTTTCTAAATCAGTTTCTAATAATTCTAAAATTTGAAACTTTCTTTCATTAATTTTGTCTTTTTCATAACTTTGTATTACATCATCTATTGCCTTCTCTATGTCATCTATTTCATAGTCTTCAGCTAGTATTTCTGTAATATGATTTTGCTGAGTTTCTTCTAAGTTATCCATTATCCCATTAATATTGTTATTTCCCTTTTCAAATTCTTCATACAGTTTTTTTGCGATTTCTTTATTTAATTCATCTTTAAAGTCTTCAACAGTTATACTTTGCTTAATTATTTGAAAAATATTTAAGTCTCCCATAAGCAGTATCGATAATAGTGTATTTTCCCTTTTTCTTACTGCTTCTGATATTTGTGTCTCTTGTGGTTTTTGGTGTGTTACCACTGGTTTTGATTTTTCTAATATTTTTTCGTTTTTTGCTCCTGAATAGGTTAGCTTATTTACTTCTGCTGTAAGTGCTTCTTTTGATATTTGGTATTCTGTTGCTATTTTTTCTATGTATATTTCCTTTTCTATGGTGTTGTCTACTTTTGAAATTAATTTTGCTATTTCGTTTAAGAATTTGATTTTGTCGTTTGTGTTGTCTAAATTTAGTGTTTGTTTTAAAATTTTTACTTTGAATTCAATTACTGAAAGTGCCTTTTCTACTAAATTTTGAAATCTTGCATTTCCATATTTTATTATGTATTCATCTGGGTCTTTTGCACCTTCCATTTGTAGAACTCTTATGTCACATCCCATATTTTGCAAAATATCTAATGCTCTTATTTTTGCATTTAATCCAGCTTGATCAGAGTCAAAACTTAAAACTATTTGTTCTGAATTTTTTCTAAGTAACCAGCCTTGTTGCTGTGTTAATGCTGTTCCGAAGTGGTGCTACTACATTTGTTATTCCTCTTTGATGTAATGATATTACGTCCATATAGCCTTCTACTATTAGAATTCTCTTCTTTATGTCTCCTTTTTTTGCAACATTTAGTCCAAATAAATGTCTTCCTTTGTTGTATGCTACTGTGTCGTTTGTGTTTATATATTTAGGTTTTGAGTCGTCTAATACTCTTCCCCCAAAAGCTATAACTCGTCCTCTTGCATCACAAATTGGAAACATTAGTCTATTTCTGTATCTGTCTATGTATTTTCCATTGTCATTTCTGTTTACTAGTCCTGATTCTAATATTTCTGGGTCTTTGAATCCTTCTTTTACTAATGCTCTATATAGTTCGTCAAAGTTTCCTGAAAATCCTAATCTAAATGCTTTTAGTGTTTCATTGCTTAGCTTTCTTTTTTTGACGTATTCTTGTGCTATTTTGGATTCTGGCTTGTACAATTTTTCGTGATAATATTGTGCTGTAAATTCATTTACTTTTAGTACTTTTGCTTTTAGTTCTTCTTTTGCTGTGTCTACATTGTTGTTAATTGTTGGTAGCTGTATGTTTGATCTTTCTGCTAGCATTTGTACTGCTTCAACAAAATTTATTCCTTCTATTTTGGTTAGAAATGTGAATACATTTCCACCTACTCCACATCCAAAACAGTGGAATATTTGCTTGTCTGGTGAGACGAAAAAAGATGGCGATTTTTCGTTATGAAATGGGCATAACCCAGCATAGTTTCTTCCGCTTCTTTTTAAATGCACATATTGTGAGATAATGTCTACTATGTCGTTTGTTTGTCTTACTTCTTCAATAATTTCGTCACTATATCTTGGCATTCTTTCCTCTCTTCCTTTCATTTTCTTTCAAATAAATGTACATAGTTATATTATTCGACGCATTTTACATAAATCCTTCCTTTGTTCCTAATTTTTTTTACTATATATAACATTTTTTTATATAAAATTGCAAAAAATGGGAACTACAATTTCTAAAAATTATAGTTCCTATTTATCATTATTCTCTGATATAATTACTAATTTGTCTTTATACCCATATAATCATTATTAGTAAAACAATTCCCATTACAATGAATGAATATCCCATAATTTTACTCATTTTTCTAAATGATTTCTCACTTTTAGGCATTGGATGGAATGTTGTTTTTCCCATTTCATAGCTCATTTTAGGAATATAATTTCCTATAATCATAAATAATATTCCTAATATTAAACATATGCTTTTTCCAACATATACTGTGCTTCCTAGTGGTACTTCTACCATGATCACATATATCGATACTGTTACAATAGGAATAAACCATTCCATTATTTTTAATATTTTAGGTTTTTCCTCATTTTTAAATTTATTTAATTTTATATTAACAGCACTTAAACATATTGCTTGAACAACAGCCATAATTAGAGGCACCCCAAATAATACGAAATTTTTATGTGCATAATTATCTGGTACATCATTTATTGTAAAATGAATTGGCATTTGTTCTGGTAGCTTATTATAAAGTATGCTACCTAGAAGCATTGGTAATAGACATATAATTACACTAAAAATTAGTGTTTTTCTATTTTTCTTTTCCATTTTTATTTCCTCCCAACTTATAAATCCATACTAGAACATCTTCAAATACAGAACTATTTAACTCATAAAATATAAAGTTCTTTTGTCTAGTTTCAGTTATTAGATTTGCTTTTTTTAAGTTCGATAAATGATAGGATACTGTTGCTCCTGTTAAATTGAAACTACTTGATATTTCTCCCGCTGTTTTTCTTCCATCTTTTAATAATTCAAGTATTTCTCTTCTCACAGGGTCACTAATTGCTTTTAATGTTTCTGACATTCCCAATCTAATCACCTCATTTACAGTATTTAGATATATATCTAAATAGATTATAATATTTTATAAGTCAAATGTCAATAACTATTTCGATTTTTTTCTTTGCCTCATTCCATAATTCTTCTTTATTTTCCATTTAAAAATTGCTACTTCACACCTGCTATTCTTCTTAATTGCCATTAACAAAATAATTTTTTATTTCATACTATGACTATGAGGAGATATTGTATGATTAGTATAAGTTTATGTATGATTGTTAAAAATGAAGAGGACGTCATTGGACGTTGCTTAGAATGTGTAAAAGATATTGTTAATGAAATAATAATAGTAGATACAGGTTCTACTGACTCTACAATAGAAATTGCTAAAAAATATACCAATCAAGTTTATCATTTTGATTGGGTCGATGATTTTTCTAAAGCTAGAAATTACGCTTTTTCAAAAGCTAGTAAAGATTATATTATGTGGTTAGATGCTGATGATATTATTCTTGAAAATGATATCATAAAATTAAAAGAATTAAAAAATAATTTAGATTCATCTGTTGATATGGTAATGATGAAATATAATGTTGCATTTGATGAATATAATAATCCAACCCTTACTTATTATAGAGAAAGATTAATGTCTCGTAAGAAGAATTATCAATGGATTAGTCCAGTTCATGAAGTAATTCCTCCTAGTGGAAATGTTATATATTCTGACATTGCGATTTCACACAAAAAGTTGCATCCTAGTGATAACTCTAGAAATTTAAGAATATTTCATAAAATGCTTGACCAAGGATTAGAACTTGACCCTAGGCAACAGTTTTATTACTCTAGAGAACTATATTACAATGGAGAGTACCAAGAAGCAATTGACCATTTCAATAAATTTTTAAACTCAAAACAAGGTTGGGTTCAAAATTGTATTAGTGCTTGTATCGATTTAGCTGACTGCTATCGAAAAATAAATGATACAAATAATGCTTTTCTATCATTACTTAGAAGTTTTGAATTTGACAAACCCACTCCTGAAATATGTTGTAAATTAGGAAATCATTTTTTGGAAAATAATAATATAGAAATTGCTATTTTCTGGTATGAACTAGCTATTTCAAATAAGCCAGATATAAAAAATGGTGGATTTCATAATGCCGATTATTTCGGCTATATTCCATATATTCAGTTGTGCGTATGTTATGATAAAATTGGCAATACTGAAAAAGCAATTTTTTACAATAATAAAGCTGGTGAATTAAAACCAAATGATAAAGCTTTTTTATATAATAAAAACTACTTTCAAATAAAAAAGACCAATAACCAATAAAAGAATAGAAACATATACTATATAGAGTAAGTTATTGCTTGCTTTATACAAAGGAGGTATATGAATGAAATTTTTTAAACACTTTAATAAAACTACAAATAATGATGAAAATGATGAAAATAATAACAATAATTATCAAGAATATAATTGTAGTTCTAGTAGCGATTGTGATAATGACGATTGCTGTTGTAGACCTGTAGGTATTACAGGAGCAACAGGTGCTACTGGACCTACTGGTCCTAGAGGTTGTAACGGTCACACAGGTGCTACAGGAGCTACTGGTGCCACAGGAGCCACTGGTCCTAGAGGATGCTGTTGTACAGGAGCAACAGGACCTACTGGAATCACTGGTAACACAGGTAGTACTGGGCCTACTGGAATGACAGGAGCAACTGGTGCTACTGGTAGCACTGGACCTATTGGAGATACCGGACCTACTGGTGTTACAGGCAATACTGGTAACACTGGAGCTACTGGTGCCACAGGTCCTACTGGAATTACTGGAGCGACAGGCAGTACTGGAGCGACGGGGGCAACGGGCGTAACTGGTGCTACTGGTGATACTGGAGCCACTGGAGCTACCGGGCCTACAGGTAGCACTGGTAGTGCCGGCTTAGATGGCGCAACAGGAGCAACGGGTGCTACTGGTAGTACTGGACCTATTGGACCCACTGGAAATACTGGAGCCACTGGTCCTGCTGGTGAAACAGGTGCAACTGGAGCTACTGGTCCTACTGGTATAACTGGCGCTACAGGCGCTACAGGTGCAACGGGTTCTATTGGTGATATTGGTCCCACAGGTGTCACAGGAGCAACAGGTAATACAGGTGCAACAGGTGCTACTGGTCCTACTGGTATAACTGGTGCTACTGGTGAAACAGGTGCAACACGGACCTACTGGTATTGCAGGAGTTACAGGAGCAACGGGGCCTACTGGCGAAACAGGAGCTACCGGTCCTACTGGAGCTACTGGTTTAGATGGAGCAACTGGGGCAACAGGTACAACTGGAGCCACAGGCCCTATCGGTCCTACTGGTGCAACGGGACCTACTGGTGCCACAGGAGCTACAGGGGCGACAGGTACTAGTGGAAGTACTAGTATAATACCTTTAGCATCAGGTTTACCAATAACACTTACAACTATTGCTGGTGGCTTAGCTGGTATACCTGCATTTATAGGATTTGGTTCTTCTGCTCCTGGACTTACAATTCTAGGTTCTAGCATTGACCTTACTAACCCAACTGGTACTTTGAGTAATTTTGCTTTTTCAATGCCTAAAGCAGGAACAATCACATCCTTAAGTGCTTATTTTAGCACTACAGCAGCTTTATCACTTCTTGGTTCTAGCATTACAATTAGAGCTCAATTATATGTATCAAATACACCTAATAATATATTTACTCCAATACCAGGAGCAACTGTAACTCTTGCTCCTGCACTTTCTGGAACAATATCTATTGGTACTATCAGTAGTGGAACGACAACAGGATTATCAATTCCTGTCACTGCTGGTTCACGTCTAATGTTGGTATATTCTGCTCAAGCTAGCGGCCTTGCTCTAATAAATACAGTAGTTGGATACGCAAGTGCTGGAATAGAAATAGCATAGCTATTATGATTATTTGTAAAATATAATAGGATATTTTAAAATAAAATGTGCCCAATGGAAAATAAGTTAATACTTTTCCATTGGGTTAATTTATTTTGCCTAATGAATTTAAACTTGTATATATATTCCATGGTTAGCACCTATTTACAAATTGTAAGTTATCGGTATGCCTTTAAGCATATTTATATTTTTTTCTATTATATACTAAGAATACAATACTTACAATTAAAGCTAATGTTTCAGCAACTACTACTGCAAGCCAAATCCCATTAAGTCCGAATATTAATGGAAGTATTAATATCATTGCAACTTGAAATACTAATGTTCTCAAAAATGAAATAGTTGCTGAAACTAATCCATTATTTAATGCTGTAAAAAATGATGATGCAAATATATTAAATCCACTAATAATATATGAAATAGCGAATAACCTTATTGCATTTGTTGTCATATCAAGTAATTCTGCATTATAACTTACAAAAATTGACGCAAGTAATTTTGATGAAATTTCGGCTAAACCTGTCATAACAATAGAGGTTATTGCAATTAATTTCAAACTTTTCTTTAATAAACTTTTTAATTCTTCAGTATTTTCTGCTCCATAGTGATAACCTATAATTGGTGCTGTTCCCATTGAGTATCCTAAATAAGTTCCCGAAAATACGAATCCTATATACATTATAATTCCGTATGCTACAACTCCATCTGATCCTGCATATTTCATAAGTTGTATATTATATAACATATTAACTAATGACATAGACAAATTTGTTAGCATTTCTGATGAACCATTTGTACAAGATTGCCAAATTGCTTTCCACTCAAACTTTGCTTTTATTATTTTTAAAGGACTGTTGTTTTTACGAATGAAGTACACAAGTGGAATCACTCCTCCAACTAACTGACTTATTCCTGTAGCGGCTGCTGCTCCAAATACTCCCATTTTCAATACATAAATAAACACAAAATCTAGTATCATATTTGTTATACCTACAATAATAGAAATTATTAATCCAAATGTAGGTTTTTCTGCAACAACTAAAAAGTTTTGAAAACAGTTCTGCAATATAAATGGAATTAGAAATATAAGTAAAACTCTCCCATAGGTTATACAGTCTTCAAGTATATTCTCTTTAGCACCTAACAATCCTGAAATAGGTCTAATTGCTATAATTCCAACAATAGATAATATTAATCCTATTATTATTAGCAAATATATTAACATTGAAAAGTATTCATTTGCTTTTTCCTTTTTGCCCTCTCCTATTGTTTTTGCAATTAAAGCACTTCCTCCTGAACCTGTCATAAAACCTACTGTTCCCAAAATCATCAATACAGGCATAATTAAGTTTACTGCTGCAAAGGCATCTGAGCCAACACAATTAGATACAAATATTCCATCTACTACTCCATAAATTGATGTAAATATCATCATTATAATTGTTGGTATTGTAAATCTTATTAATGTTTTATATGTAAAATGTTCTGATAATTGTATTTTCATTTTTCTATTTCCTCCTAAACCAGTTTTCTATATAATTTGAAAGTGATGGTATTATCTCTTTTATTTCTAAATCAGATGTATTAATGCAAAGATGATAGTTTTTCTTTTCATTCTACAACGATTTATCTTATTTTAGGGCAAAAAAATGGCCCCATTATTTTTAAAAAATAACCGAGCGCACTCGACATCTTCCTCGACAGAAGATTGATAAAATCAATCATTGTGTTGCGACACATCTGTCCTCCGATGACCTATATTCAATAATATAATATACGAGATTTTTATATCTTTGTCAACACTTTTTGATAAAAAGTTTAAATTTATATTGAAGATTTTTCTAATTTACATATTTTCTATGTGAATTTTTTACATTGTTTTGATTTACCATTGCATATTCCATTGTTGTATCTATCTTAATATGTCCTAATAGTTTTTGCACTTGTTCTATTGGCATACCTTTCTAATAAATAACTTAAAGGGGAAATTATTCCCCTTAAGTTTAGTTTTGCTTCGGTTTAAATAACACGAAACAGTGTTCAGTGCTACGAAAACACTCGGCGGAACGCATACGGCGTGTTTTCGTAGTCCTTGCATCTAGGACGGAAATGGCTCCTGTGAAGTTCTGCGGGTGGACTACTGATAAAGAAATCATTATTGCCACCAAAATAGCCAGTACCACCATTTCTGAGTTGTATAACTCTTACACGCGGAAGTTTATCGAGTTTTTCGAATAAATCATATACAGATTCTCCATTACAAATTCTCATCTGCAACTCTAAATCACAGATAACCTCATCGCACTCTCCATCACCTATTTCTTTACACATATCCCGCATTTCCTGTTCAGTTTTATACTCCCAGTCACGCTTGAAGATATATGTTTCGATTATGCGAGGATATTGGTCAGGATTCTTGTCAGCGATTTTATTCGACGCTTCGAATCTCATCCAATATACCTTCCCTACATCTCCAGCCGCTTTACACTTTAGGCGAATTTCTTCTTTACTTTTGTTGATAACCTCTCTGTCAATATGAAACCATTCGCCGACCTTCAGTTTCTTTGTAATTGCCTTTTTAGCTTCCTCCTTCAAAAGTCTTTCATAATCTCTAACAAGGTCTTCCAAAAGCATCATCCGACCATCAGAAAGCTCAATATACAGTTCCTCTGCACTTTTCTTCACGAACACATTATGCATAATTTTTTCCTCCTGCATTAAAACAAAATGTTTCCTATTATCTATTTTAACATAATTTCCTACTTTTTGCAAATCCACATAATTTATTGCATTTTATCTTACATAACGATTTGTAATCTCAGCGATAACTTACCATTTGTACAGATACATAGTATCACAAATTTATACATTTTTCAATCAATTTACAAAACAAGATAGAATAATCT
>CANBES010000025.1 GCA_947367845.1 uncultured Clostridium sp.
ATTGCTTCCAGCTCTATTGTTTCTAATGCGGTCGCTTTATTTGTTGCATCTTTGGCTTGCCCCGCTTTTCCTAGTATCCCATTGTCTCCTGTTAGTGTGCTTATCGCTACTCCGTGCTAGTATTAATAACACTATTATTGTGATTACTAGTGCTATTAAGGTAATTCCTTTGTTTTTTTGTTGTTTCATTTTTATAAAACTCCCTTCTTTTGTTTTGCATATATATTTTATATGTTTTTTCAATTTATGTTAATAGGTAACCCGCACTTTTATTTTATTTTTTGTTGCTAATTTATTTTTGCTGTGTTATAATTTAAAAGTGTTATGTGCCAATATAGCTCAGTTGGTAGAGCAACAGATTCGTAACCTGTAGGTCGGCAGTTCGATTCTGCCTGTTGGCACCAAAAGAAAAGTAGCCATTTCTATGTAATAGCTACTTTTCTTTTTGGTTTTTTCGATGTCTATAAAGTTATATTTTAATACATTCCATCCATTCCAGCTGGCATAGCAGCTCCATGGTCTCCACAACCACAACCTTTTGGTTCTGGAACGTCTGTAACTAAGCTTTCTGTTGTAAGAACCATTGAAGCTATTGAAGCCGCATTTTGAAGAGCACTTCTTGTAACTTTTGTAGGGTCTACAATTCCAGCTTTTTTCATATCTACATATGTTTCAGAGCTTGCATCAAAGCCAACACCTACATCTGATGATTTTACTTTTTCTACTATAACTGCAGGCTCTAATCCAGCATTTACCGCTATTTGTTTTGCTGGTTCTTCTAGTGCTGATAATACAATTTTAGCTCCTAATTTTTCTCCGCCTTCTAATTCTTCTACTAATTTTGAAACTTTTGGAATAACGTTTATTAAAGCTGTTCCACCACCTGCAACAATTCCTTCTTCTACTGCTGCTTTTGTAGCAGAAAGAGCATCTTCTATTCTTAATTTCTTATCTTTCATTTCTACTTCTGTCGCTGCTCCAACTCCAATTACTGCAACTCCACCAGCTATTTTAGCTAGACGTTCTTGTAATCCTTCTTTATCATAGTCACTTAATGTTTCTGTTATTTGAGCTTTCACTTGTGCCACTCTTGCTGATATTTGTTTCTTATCTCCTGCACCGTCTACAATTATTGTATTTTCTTTTTGGACTTTTACTTGTTTTGCTCTACCTAGTTGTGATATTTCTGTATCTTTAAGTTCTAATCCTAAATCTGCTGTAATTACTTCTCCACCTGTTAAAATTGCTATATCTTCTAGCATTGCTTTTCTCTTATCTCCAAAACCAGGTGCTTTTACAGCTACAACGTTTAGAACACCTCTTAATTTATTTAATATTAATGTTGATAATGCTTCACTTTCAATATCATCACATATTATTAGCAATTTTCCAGACTCTTGCATTAGAGCCTCTAGTAATGGTAAAATTTCTTGAATATTTGTAATTTTCTTATCTGTTATTAATATGTATGGATTATCTAAAACTGCCTCCATTTTCTCTGTATCTGTTGCCATATATGGTGATAGATATCCTTTATCAAATTGCATTCCTTCCACTACATTTAATTCTGTATTAGAAGTTTTAGACTCTTCAATTGTAATTACTCCGTCTTTTGATACCTTCTCCATTGCATCTGCAATAAGTTTTCCTATTTCTTCATTATTTGCAGAAATACTTGCAACCCTTGCAATATCTTCTTTTCCATTTACTTGTGAACTAATTTCTTTTAGTCCCTCTGTTGCAACATTTACAGCTTTATCAATACCTCTTTTTATTGACATTGGGTCTGCACCTGCTGCCACGTTTTTTACACCTTCTTTTATCATACTTTGTGCTAAAACAGTTGCTGTTGTAGTACCATCTCCTGCTACATCATTAGTTTTTGTTGAAACCTCTTTAACTAAACGTGCTCCCATATTTTCAAATTTATCTTCTAACTCTATTTCCTTTGCAATAGTTACACCATCATTTGTAATTAGTGGCGCTCCAAAGCTTTTATCTAAAACTACATTTCTTCCTTTTGGACCTAATGTAACTTTTACAGTATCTGCTAACTTATTAACTCCTTCTAATAAAGACTTTCTTGCCTCTTCTCCAAATTTTATTATCTTTGCCATTTTTCTATCCTTTCTTTCTGATGTTTTTGGGGACGGAGCAAAAAAACATCAAGACTTTAATTTTTATTATTCACTACTATTTTTGATGTTTTTTTCCTCCGTCCCCAAAAACATCAAAAACATCACTTTTATTCAACAATTGCTAAAATATCATCCTGTTTTACAATTATATAATCTTCACCTTCGTATTTTATTTTAGTTCCAGCATATTCATTAATATAAATATTATCACCTTTTTTTACATACATTTTTTCCACTTTTCCGTCCTTCTCACTGCCTGGACCTACTTCAATAACTTCTGCTATCTGTGGTTTCTCTTGTGCTGCTCCTGCTAATATAATTCCACTTTTGGTTGTTTCTTCGCCTTCTTTCATTTTAATTAATACTCTACTTCCTAATGGTTTTATCATTATACTACCTCCTTTAAATTTTATTAGCACTCTCTCTGTGCGACTGCTAATAATTTATACCTTTTATTCATAAATGTCAATAGTTTTTCACTTTTTTCACACAAAGTTCACATATCTATTATATTAGGTTGATTTTTTCTTTATTACACTATATAATAATTTTATGAAAAAGTTAATAGTTAATAAAAAATATAATGGAAAGAAATTGAATACGTTTATACTTGAAAATATGCCAACTGTGTCCTCTGGCTTGTTTTTCAAGACTCTAAGAAAAAAGGATATTAAGGTTAATGGAAAAAGAGTTTCTGAAAATGTAAATATTTATGAGAATGATGAAGTTTTGGTTTATATTTCTGATGGTCTTTTAAAACCTAATTTTAATTTAGATATTTTTTTTGAAGATGATAATATTTTAATTATAAATAAACCTTATAATATTGAAGTTACTGGCGATAATAGTTTAACCACATATGTACATGAAAAATATCCTACTGGTTTTAAGCCTATGCCTTGCCATAGAATTGATAGAAATACTACTGGTTTAGTTTTGTTTGCTAAAAATGAAAAATCATTAAATATTCTTTTGAAAAAATTCGAAAATCACGAGATTGAAAAACATTATTTGGCTTTGGTTTATGGTATTCCAAAAATTTTACAAAAAAGATGTGAAGCATTTTTGTTTAAGGATAATAAAAAGTCACAGGTTTATATTAGTGATTGTTTTAAAAAAGGATATCAGAAAATTATAACTAGCTATTCTGTTTTGCAAAAATATAAAAATAACACTTCTCTTTTAGATGTCCAGATTGAAACCGGGAAGACTCATCAAATCCGTGCTCATTTGGCTTATTTAGGTTTTCCTATCATTGGTGACCGGTAAGTATGGCAAAAATACTGTTAATAAGACTTTTGGTAAAAAGTATCAAATGCTTCAAAGTTATATTTTAAGATTTAATTTTAAAAATGATAGTGATATTTTGAATTATTTGAATGGTAAAGAATTTATTCTTACACAAAATAATCTTTTATAAAAATATCGATTTTCTCATCGTCTCTGAAACTGGTGTATACTGCATTCGTCATAACGAGTTTGTAGAAACACATCAAATCGGGTAGAACTCCTAAAATAGCATCCCTTGCTAATTCATAACATTGATGTGAATAAAATGGGGAAATATGGCACTGTTTAAAGTGTCATATTTTTATATTTTAATAGTATAAAAGTTATTGAAAATTAATACTAAATATAGTATAATAAATAGGTACTTGGGGATGTAATGGTTTCGACATACTACCAGAAAAATAGATAGCAAGTAGTGGATTCTCGTTGGCCACTTAAAAAACGGGAAAATAAAATAAACGCTGATAATAACGAATTAGCATTAGCTGCCTAAGATGCAGCTACGCTTTATCTTATTGCCCTGGTCGATAAGAATAAAGTGTCATAACCAACCAGGAAACAAAACTACTTTTGCTTTTGAAGTAGTGGGTATTTTAAAAAGCTATATCATAAATTATCCTGTTTGTCGGAGAATTTGTGAAGAATTTAAAAGATAAAATAAACTTGTAGAAGTCTATTTGGAAAGTATTATGGACAGGAGTTCGACTCTCCTCATCTCCACCAAAAAAAGAAACTAAAAAAAGGAAACTTAAAGTTTCCTTTTTTCGTATGATTAAATAAAAGATAATATTAACATTATTCCTGCAATGCCTCCAATAATGCAACTAATAATACAAAGATGAGTAGCTGAGATATTGTCTATCTCTTCATTATAAGAAGCAAAATTTAAGATTCCGCCTGAGCAAAAAAGTAGTCCTAAAGCAGTAATTGTGTTGATAATCATACTTTTCCTCCTTACATTTGTTTCGGAGAACTATGTCTCCGAAAATAGATATGATTTTCAAAGACATAGATAAACTATATAATAAAAGTATACCATAATTTACATAAAAAATCAATTTTCTATAAAAATTTAATCAAATTTCTACACATTTAATTAAAAGTATGTTAAAATATAATAGTAAATAAATTACTGCGGGTATAATTTAGTGGTAGAATGCCATGCTTCCGACCTGGTTGCGCGAGTTCGATTCTCGCTACCCGCTCCATAAATTTTAATTTTATTATGTTTTATTAAATTTTATTATTTCTCATTATTTCTTAAAAAGGCTTGATTTCAAGTCTTTTTTGATTTCTGAATTTTTTTATTTTTTATTATTTCTTATTATTTTTCAATAGTTATTTATAAAATCGCATTAAAATTGCATTAAAATAGAAAAAATAATTGCATTAAAAAAATAAATTGCATTAAAAAAATTTTAAGACATAAAAAAACACCAGTAAAATAATGGCTTTCAAGATATTCTAAAGGGTAAACTGCGGGTAGTCGGAAACAACTAACTATATATCTTGTTCGATGTACCGATATTACTACAATACCTCGGATTATAATGTTTGCCAAATTAGTTTTTAATGCAATTTTAATGCAGTTTATCATAAAAAAATAGAATATATCATGTGATATACTCTATTTTAGATTTTCTTTTTTTATGATTCTATTTCTCTCATTACTTTGTTTTAATATTTCTTTTAATTCTTCTTTTTTTAGTACGATTACATAGTTATGTTCTTTTTCTTCCATGTAATACCTCCATACTATTTTCCTACATTTTACCATTTTATTTTCCTTTTTTTAACTTGCCTCAAAACAGCTTAAAGCAAAGAAGCTTAAAGCAAAACAAGTTAAAATAACTCTAGCTTTCCTGTACAATTACAACAGGAGGTGTAAAATGGTACAATTAAGAATCAAAGAATTATTAAACGAACAAAAGAAAACAAAGTATTGGTTCATAAAACACATGGAAGGCAGTTATCGTTCACTTTCTAATATGATGGATAACAAAACTACTTCTATTCGTTTTGATACAATAGATAAACTATGCGATATTTTTAATTGCGAAGTTGGAGAAATTATAGAAAGGAAGAAGAATGATGAGTAAGCTGTTAAAAAAGTATAATGAACTAAAATCAAAAGACAAAAACAAAATATATTTATTTAAAGTTGGAATATTTTATAATATATTTAATTCTGATGCAGATATACTCTCAAAAGCCCTAGGATTGAAAATAACACAATTAAGTGATACTTTATATAAAGTTGGTTTTCCTATATCTAAAATAGATAAATATGCCCAATTATTAAAGGATAAATCTATAGAATTTCAAATTGTAGATGATAATGTAAAAACACAGAATAATGATGAGTATGTAAAACTCGTTACAACAAATGAAATCGTTAAAAAAATATTAGATATTGATTTAAACAATACTACATGTATAGAAGCATTTAATATATTACACAATATACAACAAAAAATTAAAAATATTCAGTAGGAGGATTTCATTCCTCCTACTTTTAATATTTACGAACTAATTTACAATATTTTAAATTTACCCAACCTGATGGAGTTCTTGCCCAATCTCCTTTTATTTCATATGTATCAAATCTAGTTCCATTTGTATATGCTTTTTTTATTCCATAATTAGTTCCTGGTCCTGTACGAACATTAAGCCCAGAAGAAGTATTAACAGCATATAAGCCTAATACATAATTAGAATTATTAGATATATTGCTTGTTGTATTATTTGTTGCTTCATAACCAACTAAATCTTTTGTATATACCCATGAATACAATTCTTTTAATAATACTTTTCCATTTCCTACTTCCATAATAGTATATTTTCTATTTTTATAACAAGAAGGTATTTTTTGTCCTGTTGCATAATTAGTAGCATTAGATGATAAAATTACAGTACTTCCTTTTGAAATTATAGGAACTACACTTGTATTGTTATTTTGAACTTGTGAATTTTCCGAAGAAACAATACAACTATCATTTACCCAACCAATATTACCATTATTTAATAAATATGGATTTTTGGCTCCTGATATAACTCTTGTAATCATACCACTTTTTACTGAAGGATTTAGTTTCTTGCTAGATGATGAAGAAGTATATACACCATTTATTGAAACTATATCTCCTATATTTCTTCTAGTATTATTATTAGATTCACTTACTATAATATTAGGTTTTCCTGTTACTTGTTCTCCTGTTAGTTCTCTATATTCTTCTCTAATCATATTATAAAATCTTTCTAATCCCATATCTAGAGTTCTATGTGGACAATATTTACCACTTCTGTTTTGATGCGTTCCTATTGTGTGTCTTGTATCAGTTATTTTATCTAAATTCCATCCATATTGCTTCATTAGATATGCAATTCTTTCTGCTGCATTTCTTTCTGCCTTTTCAAACCTTTCTCCTCCAGATTTTGAATAGCATATTTCTATTGCTATTGTTTTCATATTTCCAAATCCATGTCCATCTCCCGCATTCCAACTATTACGATTATGTTCTATTCCTATGACAACTCTATAATCATCAATCGCTTCATGAAAAGATATTTTTTTATTATTATTTATCATATATGATACTTCACTCATTGCTGATGCATCATTAGCAGTATTATGAATTGAAATTCCTTCAGGATTCATTAAATATGGACATTTTATTGCATATTTGCTTGTTGGCATTACTACTTTTGTTACTAACATTATTCTGCACCTCCTTGATAAAATTCATCAGTTTCTTTTACTTCTCCAATTCCATCTTTTTCATCTACTTCTGGAAAAGTATTTTCTTGTATATTTAAATCTGCAAGATTTTGATCATAATTCACAACTTCTTCTTCCATAGCGAACACCTCCTTATAAAATAAAATACTGGGAGATATTCTCCCAGTTGTGTATTAAATTATTGATTCTTTGCATCATATGCTACAACAGCTGTTCCAACTCCACCAACAGCCGTTATAACAGCTGTTATAACACTATTCGCATCTAAATTTTCAATATGTATTAAGCACCCGATTATAGAAGCAATCGCAATAATTACAATGTTTTGAATTGTTATAGGCATTGTATAATTCCAACCAAAGTGCTTTGAAATTTTACCAGCAATATAGGTAAACAATGTTGTTACAACATATACTAAAAATTGTACTGTCATATTAATTTCCTCCTTTCATATATTTTTCCCATCCATCATGTATATAAGTATTTAAGTGTAAATCATTAATATAATGATCATACACTTCTGTTGCCCTTTGAATTTGAATATCACTCTTTGGAACACCATTTTTTACATCTTCTAGAAACTCCGTTAAATAATTTTTACATTGATTTTTATCTAACTTATCAATTCTGTCATCAATTGCTTCTAATGTTGTGTTTATAGGTTTTAATGCTTCTTGAAACTTTTTATCAATAACATTATCTACTGGTTTTTTAGCTTTTCCTATAAAATTAGTTATTACTAAAACAGCATTTAAAAACGTAGATATAGATATTATAATTGTAATCACTTCCAACTTCTTATCCTCCTTCTCTTTTGCAATAAAAAAAGACCTATTCTAGATCTTCTTTGTTTGGCCATACAACATTATATGGAAACCCAGACTGTTTAGTTATATCTCGCAATTCTTGTCTATATTTTGCCATTTTTCCATTAAATATGTTGGCTAGTCCTTCAATAAATTGTTTCATTCCAGATAATAAATTTGTTGCTGATAAATCTTCTGGAAGTTTAATTTGTAATCTATCAATGCACATATCTGCATCTGTTTCTAAAAGCAAACGATTTCTCTCTTTTCTTATTTCAGCTGCTAATTCATCATATTCCTTTTTGGCAGCAGACTTTATTAATTCATCAAAATCATTTTCTATTTTATTTTCAATACCTTCATTATAGCAAATATTCATCCTATATGAATCAAATATGTATCTTGTATTTTCCTCTTCTACAACCTCTTGTATATTAGTATTCAATACAATATCACATCTGTCTCCATGTATATTTTCAATTTCAAATTTTTTTGGTTCTAAATTGCTTTCTGACTTCATTATTTTTAATTACCTCCTTACATTCTCTTAAGTTTACATACTTTTCTATGTGTTCCTTTCTCATTTTAAAACTATTACTATGCTTTATCCATCCAGTATAGCTTAATGCAGCATGAGCATCTTTTGAATTTAACTTTCCTTTTTTATAAATTTTTTTGATTCTTCTTCTAATCCTTAAAAAATTACTTCTTCGTAAAGTTGTATATCCTTTGTAGAATCTATAACCGAAGAAAATCAATTGGCCTAGAATTAGATTTAAATAACTGCCAGTTCTCTTTTAACTTTAAATGTTCTTTATTTAGGTATTCCTCTATTTTATCTTTCACCTTATGTAATTCCTTCTTATTTCTATGAAAAATTATCATATCATCCATATAACGAATATAATAAGGTGCTTTTAATTGTTCTTTAATATAATGGTCTAAATCCTGTAAGTAAAAATTTGCAAACCATTGGGATGTAAAATTACCGATTGGAAGTCCTTCTTCAGAACTATCTATAATTTTATCTATAAGTTCGAGTGTTTCTCTTTCTTTTATCTTTCTTCTAAATTTTCTTTTTAGAATTTCTTTATCAATACTTGGATAGAATTTTTTTACATCTAGTTTTAAACAATACTTTGTATTTTTTCTATCTCTCACAAGTATTTTTTCAATATATTTTGTTGCATGTAATAATCCTCTTCCTTTTATTGAGGCACAATTATAATAATACATTCCCTTCATCAATATATCCTCTAATTGTAGCATCAATGCCCAATGAATAATTTGGTCTGGATAAAATGCAGGCTTATATATTATTCTCTCTTTTTTCCTTACTCCATCCATTATTTTTACTTTTTCATATGGACTTGGAATAAATTCACATTTTTGTAACATTTCATGTATTTTATTTGTTGCAACATCTATATTTTGCAATGTGTACCTTACATTTTTTCTTTTCCTTTTTCTTTGTGATGCCTTTAGTATTGCTTTCTTTATATTATTTTTATCAATAATTTTACAATATAAATTTCCTACTCTTTTCATTTTCTTCCTTTTCTTATTTTGTCTACCGATTTTTCGCTCAAAAGGAGCTACTAGACCAGTCCAGAGCGACTAATTTTTGCCAAGGGGCAAGGAAGATGATGTGCAATGTAAAATAAGAAGGCGAGCCCCGATGTTCCAATTGATATTCGAAGAAGAGTTGTTGAAATTCCAATAGAACAAACCTGCATTGCTACCATTGTTGAAGTTACCGCCAACATGGGCAACCCTCAAAAAGTAGTAAAACCCTGACTCGAGACACATCAAATCCCTTTGTTTAGAAATTATACTACTTTTAAATTTTTATTTTAACTGGTTTCTATTTAACTGGCTTCCATTTTTCTCTTGAGGGCTGGCCGCCCTCAAACACCTGCTTTACTGGTATTTAAGAAGGCGAGCCCCGATGTACCAATAGATATTCGAAGAAGAGTTGCCGAAATGCCAACAGAACAAACCTGCACCGCCACCAGCGTTGAAGTTACCGCCAACAAGGGCAACCCTGTTTCCTGCATTTTTACTATAGCAATAATCACAATATCCTGATGTGTTTCCTGCTCCCAATACAGTTGGTAATGCAATCAATGGGTTATCTTTATCGAATCCCATAATTTTTGTATATCCTTCAGTTTCATTTGGGTTAACATATCCTAATTTATGATAATATTCATTAAATGTATCAGGAGCATATTGTGCTGGTTCATAGCATATATATGTTTGATAATCTTTAATATTTATACCACTTAAAAACTTGAACATATTTCCTAATGGTTGCTCTTTACCTCTATAAATTACAGAATGTCTACCATCATTAATTAAACATCCAGACCTCATACCTAATGAATCACAATCTCCTGTTTTTTGAGCAGATCCCCAGATATGATTTTCTAGTGCAATATTTACTGGTTCTCCATCAAAATAAACTGCATAACCATTTACACCATTATTTGAATATGTTTCTATTGATGTTACTGTTCTATCTTTTGCTACTCCCGAATTCCATGTAGCAGATGTACCTATACATACACTTCTACCAACAGGAAAAACATTTGCATTATCTACTATAACTCTATTAACATTGTTTTCAGCTACAAGAGCTTTTTTATCTGACCACTCCGTAACCCCTCTTCCCAACATAGTCTGTGAATTGTTATTAGCATATTCTACTAAATAAAGAGTGTCCATAACAAATCTGTGCCAATCTTCTAGGCAATATGTATCTCCAAGATTTTTAGCATATTGTTCAAATTGTTTTATGTTTGCATTATATTTTGGGTATACTCCGCTTCTAGAATGTCCGATATTATCTGTATCTACATACATCTCATATCTTCCTTCCATCCAAGATTCAACTTTAATAAAATCTTGAGCTTCAAAATCTGCAATCATTCTATACTCGTAATATCCATCTTCCTCTTGTACTGGAAATAATCTTTTTATCCACATTTTAGGATATCTTGTGAATACTTCTCCATTGCTACCATCAAAAGCAAAATTATCATCTCCATAATATGCATTTACATTGTTGTTTACTGTATCATAATTTATTGTAATAATGCTATTCCATGGATAAATATTGTCATAATCATTCCTTACAGATGTACTATTTCCAATATGTGCTTGAGCTACTAATCCTTCGTTATCATATATTTTTGTCCAAGTTGGAGAAGTATTTACATTTCCACTTATATCTGTAATTTTTCTTTTGATTCCGTATATATGTCCTCTTCCCTTGTCTAATGAATCCAATCTAGCTTTTAAACTAGAAAAAGTCATACCATTACTATTAGTTCTTGCTGCTGCTAATTCCAGGCTTGCATCTACATCTACTTGTTGTTGATATGCTTTTTTTATATCCTCAAAACTTTTTGTTATAGCATTCTTTGAAGCATTAGTTTCTTTTGCTACATTATTTGCATTTTCTGTTGCATTTTTTGCTTCTATTGTTGCTTCTTTTGTTCCTAAATTTAGTGCATTTACTTGGCTAATTAATCCACTTAATACATTTTCATCTTCTTTTGTTGGTGTTTCTCCCTGTATAGATTCTTTTACATATATATTCTCTTGAAATTGTGTTGGTGTTAATATTTGATTATCCTCTCCAATTTTTGATATTGACATTTTTAGAGTGCCTGCAACAGTTATGCTATTTGTTACTAAATATTCTGCTTGTTGATTTTTAACTGGTAAAATATATTCTTTTGTAAAACCAGAAAAATGCTTTATTTTTAATAAAACATTTTCCCCATCTGTAATATTATTTATAAAATTAAATATAAATTTGGTTGATTTATTATCATTTTCTACAAGTTCTACCTCTTTTAATGTTTGAAATATATCTTTTTCAAAATCTACTGAAAAAACATATTCTTTTATTATATTTTCCAAAATATTTCCTCCTAACTATTTATTTTTTTGCCATTCACATATAAATCTCCAGTAATTTGCACAGCTCCTCCTAAACTTTCATCATACATATTAAAAAAAGCAATACCATCTGCGGTTATTGCTATTCCTGGAGTCCCTGTACCAATTAAAGTTTCGTATGTATAGCTTGATAATTTATCTTTGATTATAATTTGCAAATTATATGAACTTCTTATATCAAAACCTTCCGCTTCTAGATCTCCTTTTATTGATACGCTTTTACTATAACTTTGTCCATTTACTACTGGCATTATATCTGTTTTTCCTGTTATCCATGTATTAGAAGTTGTTTTCTTGTACCTATAAACACAACTTGTTATCTCATTATTTACATTTCCAAAGCTATTATTCCATATATCTCCATTGAAGCTTAATATAACATTAGAACTTATGCCATTTTCTTGTCTTTCAGCTACTGCTGATTTAACATTTATATCACTATATGTTTTATATGTACTTGGCGAAATTGTTTTTAATGTACTATATCCTCTTGAATCAATAGCATACATATTAAAAACATTATTATTGGCATTTGCTATTGTTATTCCTACTTCTGCATCTGACGAATAGTTAGCCTCTTTTTGACTTTCTCCTATAACTAATCTATATTTAGCCATTGTAGCACTATTTTTTGCTACTGCTTTATTTGATACACTTACAATTCCTTTTACATTCGAATAACCCTTTATTACAATCTGATTATTTCCTGTTAATGCTAGTGTTTTACTGTTTGTATCTGCATAAGTAAAATTAGAAAATGTAGGATTACTATTTGTAACACTAAATGTACATTCTTTATAATTTGTATAAGACTTATTATTTGCAGTAGTTGTTATAATGTATCGTAATTTTATGCTAATAGTATTAGGTATTAATTTATATATTTCACTTGCTGTAGGTGTAACAGATTTCGATGTTCCTGCAATGTTCCCAACATTATATACTAATGTTTTTCCATCTGTTTTATATAACGCTAAACTTATTGTTGCTTCTGATGGATTAGTCCATTTTATTGTATGTGCACTTCCAATATTTACATCTGGGGCTTCTGTTAATCTTGCTATATCATAAGTTGATACTGTTTTTACTGATGAATATCCTCTATATGTTCCATTACTTGCATTTGCTCTTGCATAATAAGTTTTATTAGGCTCTAATCCTGTAAAAGTACCACTTGCTCCAGATATCGTTCCAACTTTATTACTACATCCACTATCAGTAAATAAATCTATATATCTGTCTACTATACTTGCTCTACCATCATTAGTAACTGACATAGATGCACCAATAGTATTTAATCCTCTAGTTACTGAACATGTTACAGTTGGAGTTACTACTTTATTATCCATTGTCCAAGACCAATTACCACTCGATGTATGGCTGCCACTATAAGGATGAGCAGTTATACTAGCACTAAAACTATTTCCACCACCTATTTGAAATGAACCAGAAGCCACTCGTGCATCTTTGTAAAATCTTCCAGAAAAGCTTAAATTTTGACCATTTACATTGCCACCAAATCCATAATTAGCAACCCATGTTGAGCCACTTGTACCGCCTTCACATCTAGCATATATTTCCCAATTAACAGTCGCAGTATTTCCACTATACGAACTTGACCATATAAGTTGCCAATACCACTTTCTTGAGGTTGCCGCAATACGATTTGTTTCAACGGAACCTGATGTTGCCATATTTCCACCTCCTATAATAAACTACTTAACCATATTTGATTTCCTACTTTTTGAATCAATAAACCTGCAATTTGAGCTTTGCCTTTTACTAATAAATCCTCTGTTTCCGTACCCGTGTCAGTAAATTCTGCAACAGTTTCTCCATTTACAACATTTTCAATTCTTACCCCATCAGCTCCTGCAAACAATCTAGTATTTTTGGTATTTGATGTTATCTCTAATCCACTAGAATTAGCTTTTACCGCTCCCGATATAATTTCATTAGAATTAGGCGACCATGGTTGTTTCTGATTTCCATTATTAAGTAATAAATCTATAATATAACATGAATAATTTGTATCACTTATCATCTCAAAAGTAATATTGTTATCTACAATATCTAGTGTTACTTCAAAATCCGTATAATTCGATTCTGACAACATATATTCTGTACCATTTATTCTAACCTTACATTCTGCTAAATTAATCAATTTTTTATATGTAAATGATATTGTAAATGTTCCATTCTTAACAAAAACAATTTGCTTGGCAATTCCATTTTGTAGATTGAAACAATTTCCACTAGGAGAGTTAGAATGTCTTAAAATATCTGTATTGTTAGATGTTTTTACATTTCCTTCCCAATTATCTGAGCCAAAATCTCCTATACTATTTAAAAATAAATTACTTCCACCTATTTGTTTAAATTCAGCAGCTACATTATCAGCATTTATTTTTACCTGTGTTTCTAATTTATTAATTCCATTTTCTAAATTACTTTGTTTGGATACTAGCATATCTATATTTTCTTGATTTAATCCTATTTGTACACTATATCCATCTAGTAAATTAGATAATCCCTCAATCCTAGATACTGACATTGTACCAGTCTTTATGAAATCCGCTACAATATTGCCATCTTGTGTCATTGCTAATTCATATACACCATTTATTCCTGTACTCGAATATCCTAAACCGTTTAGGTTCCATCTCCATACTTTTTGAGCAGTATTAATATTATCAGTATCCATAATAAATAACTCTGATTGTGTTTTATAAACATATCCACCCATAGCATTTATTAATTGCTGTGTAGAATGATTTTTTGCAGCTTCTAAAATATTAGGTATTGTTACTTGTTCCATTGTATTTTGAAATTGTGCATTTTCTGAAACATAATTAGAATTTAATTTTCCTAATTCGATATTAGTAAATCTGTCTGCTAACACATCATAAGTAGTAGATATTACCCTTTCCATAACATCTACTCCTAATTTTTCTAAATAAATTTTAATTGTATCCCCTAAATATACTTTTTCTAAATTTTTATATTCTTTATATTCTACTGTCTTTGACAATTCAACAAAATCTACATCAACACTTATAGTCGGCTTATCTAGTCCATTTTCAAACTCTTTTTGTACTCTTTTTCTCATTTCTTCATAGCATTGTACTAAAGTTTCAAACCCTTCATTATCTTCGCTATTATCATCTTTTAATTTAATATCACTATATTCTATCTCTCTAATAATTGGATGTGGATATTTATTAATTATAGGACTATCAACATATTTTTCTGGTAACAATATGCCATCATATCCTTTTGGCATAATCCTTGTACCTATAGTTGAATTATCTTCATCGAAAGAAATTCCATTTATGTTTCTTGCATATCTAATACTTACTCCTCTATCAGTTCCTCTTCTTCTTAAAATAGAAATGTCATAATTATTCCTTTCAAGTTCTGCTGAAAACAATTTAAGTGTAGAATTTTCTTCATCGCCCATTATTGCTTTAACAATATTTTTTCTTACATACCTTGCAGTCGCTACATTACTTATATTTCCACTTCCTTTAAAGTTTGTTTTATATTGCGAATGTGATAATATCCAATTTATAAATTGATTAGCATCCAAATTTTTAGGATATACATCTTCTAACATATTGTCTGTCAAATCATAAAAAATATGGTTAGCATAAATAGTAATTTCATCTAATGTTTTATTTGTTTTATAAATTCTAAATGCTTGTCTACTTCCATATCCAACTTCACAAGTAATAATTCTACCAGATTTTATTTCATCACTTAAATATGCCTTTATTGGATATTTAACTTCTAGACTAAATTGTCCATTTAATTCTTCTTGTACATTAGCTGATATACATTTTGTCAAAATTCCTATTCCATTATTACTTAAAAAATCTACAGAATCCGCTTCATGTAATGTTATGATTTAAACCACCCTCTTTCCTATTTTTAGGCTTAAACGATAAATTATATTAAAAAAAGAAATTGATCCAGAAATTCTAGGCGGAATTTATGTAAGAATAGGAAATGACGTCATAGATGGAACTGTAAAAACAAGATGAGATAACTTAGAAAAGCTAATGCTTGCTACGGAATAGAGGTGATTGCATGAATATAAAACCAGAAGAAATAACATCTATCATTAAAAAAGAAATACAAAGATATGAAAATCAAATTCAAACAGCAGACTCAGGAACAATAATTCAAATTGGTGATGGTATTGCTAGAGTATATGGATTAGATGATTGTATGCAAGGTGAGCTTTTAGAGTTCCCAAACAATGTATTTGGAATGGCTTTAAATTTAGAGCAAGATAATGTTGGATGTGTTTTATTAGGTTCTGAAGAAGGAATAAAAGAAGGCGATATAGTTAAAAGAACTAATAGAATAGTTGAAGTTCCTGTAGGTGAAGGTCTTTTGGGAAGAGTTGTAAACTCTTTAGGTGAAGAAATTGATGGAAAGGGACCTATAAATTATTCAGGTACTAGGCCAATAGAGGTACCAGCACCAAGTATAATTGATAGATCTTCAGTTAATGAACCATTACAAACAGGTATTAAGGCAATAGATTCAATGGTTCCAATTGGAAAAGGTCAAAGAGAACTTATTATAGGTGATAGACAAACAGGTAAAACTGCTATAGCAATAGATACTATATTAAACCAAAAAGGTAAAGATGTTATATGTGTTTATGTAGCTATTGGTCAAAAGCAATCAACAGTTGCACATATAGTTAACACATTAGAAGAAATGGGTGCATTAGATTATTCAATAGTTGTTGCTGGAACAGCATCAGAAAGTGCTCCACTTCAATATTTAGCACCATATGCAGGATGTAGTATGGGTGAATACTTCATGCATAAGGGGAAAGATGTTCTTATAATATATGATGATTTATCTAAACATGCAGTAGCATATAGAACAATGTCATTATTACTTAGAAGACCACCAGGAAGAGAAGCGTATCCAGGAGATGTATTCTATATTCATTCAAGACTTTTAGAAAGAGCTGCAAAGCTATCTAAAGAAAATGGTGGAGGTTCATTAACAGCACTTCCTATTATAGAAACTTTAGCTGGAGACGTAACAGCATATATTCCAACTAACGTAATATCAATTACTGACGGGCAAATATTCTTAGAAACTGATTTATTTAACTCAGGACAAAGACCAGCAGTAAATGCAGGTATTTCAGTATCAAGAGTTGGTGGTAATGCTCAAATTAAAGCAATGAAACAAGTTTCAGGTACGTTAAGATTAGAACTTGCTCAATATACAGAACTTGCAGCATTCTCTCAATTTGGTTCTGACTTAGATTCAGATTCTAAGAGAAGACTTGAAAAAGGAAAGAGAATAACAGAAATATTAAAGCAAGATCAATATAAACCTATGGATGTTGAAAAGCAAATAGTTATATTATATGCAACTGTAAATGACTTTTTATCAGACATAAAGGTTAAAGATATTAGAAGATTTGAAGATGAATTCTTAGAATATATGGATACTCATCATAGAGATATATTAAAACAAATAGTTGTTGATAAACAATTAACTAATGAACTAAAAGATGGTATCGAAAAATCTATAATTGAATTTAAAAAAGAATTTTTAAAAGATGCATAGCTTTATATAGCTATGCAATTCTTTAGGAGGTAAAGCAGTGGGCGCAGCGGGACTTATAGATATAAAAAGAAGAATAAAGTCAGTTGAAAGTACTAGAAAAATAACTAAGGCTATGGGGCTTGTTGCCACTTCTAAACTCAGGAAGGCAAGAAAAGAGCTTGTAGCTAATGAGCAATATAATAATTTGTGTAAAGAAGTTATTAAGGAAGTTGTCTCTAGTATGCCAGAAGATTTTGATTCAATTTATTATAAAAACTTTAATGGAGATAAACTATATATTGCATTGACTTCAGACACTGGGCTATGTGCAGGATATAACAATAATGTAGTTGTATATTTAAATAATTTAGTAGAAAAAAGTGGCGGAGCAAAAGTTATTGTTGTAGGAAGTAAGGGGATTTCATATACTTCTAGATATGGAATAAGTACATATTCTGAATATGTAGACTTACCAGATATGCCTGCTACTAAAGATGTTAATAAGATATATAATGATGCTATATATTTATATGAAAAGGGAGAAGTTTCTGAAGTAAATATAGTATATACAGAGTTTATTTCTCCAGTTAAACAAGAAGTAAAAAGCGTTAAGATATTACCAATAGAAAAGAAGTCTGGTCAAACAGGGCAATATATAATTGAGCCAAATGAAGAGGCTGTATTTAAAAATGCAATAGATATGTATTTAAAAAGCCAGCTTAAAACATGTATGATTAGTGCAAAAGCAAGTGAACATAGTGCTAGAATGACAGCTATGGATGGAGCTACTGAAAATGCAGATGATATACTACAAAATCTTCATATTAAGTTCAATAGAATTAGACAAGGAATTATAACACAAGAAATTTCAGAAATTGTTGGGGGAGCCGAAGCTCAAAAGTAGCAAGGAGGAAGAAGTATGGCTGAAAGTAAAATTGGAAAAGTAGTTCAAGTAATTGGACCTGTAGTTGATATAAAATTTGATGAAGCTTCTCTACCAAACATATACAATGAAATTAAAATTGATATGGGTGATAGAGAGTTAATTGTAGAAGTTGAGCAACACGTGGGAGATGATATTGTTAGAGCAATAGCAATGGAATCTACAGATGGATTAAAAAGAGGTATGAAGGCTTTAGATACAGGAAAGCCAATATCAGTACCAGTAGGTAAAAATGTATTAGGAAGATTATTTAATGTATTAGGAGCTCCTATAGATAATAAAGGTGCTATAGAGTCAGAGGAATCGTATCCTATACATAGACCAGCACCAAGCTTTAAGGAGCAGTCTTTAGAGCCAGAAATGTTTGAAACAGGAATTAAGGTTATAGACTTAATTGCACCATACCAAAAAGGTGGTAAGATAGGTCTGTTTGGAGGAGCTGGGGTAGGAAAAACAGTTTTAATCCAAGAATTAATTAATAATATTGCAAAAGAGCACGGTGGACTTTCTGTATTCACAGGGGTGGGAGAAAGATCAAGAGAAGGTAATGACCTTTATCATGAAATGATGGACTCTGGAGTTATTAATAAAACTGCATTAGTATTTGGACAAATGAATGAATCACCAGGTGCTAGAATGAGAGTTTCATTAACTGGATTAACTATGGCTGAATACTTTAGAGATCAAGGTCAAGATGTATTATTATTTATAGATAATATATTTAGATTTACTCAAGCTGGTTCAGAAGTATCAGCATTATTAGGAAGAATACCGTCAGCAGTTGGATATCAACCAACACTTGCAACTGAAATGGGAGCACTTCAAGAAAGAATTACTTCAACAAAAAATGGATCTATAACATCAGTTCAAGCAGTTTATGTTCCTGCTGATGACTTAACAGACCCAGCACCAGCAACTACATTTACACACTTAGATGCTACAACTGTATTATCTAGATCAATTTCAGCATTAGGTATATATCCGGCAGTTGATCCGCTAGAATCTTCTTCTAGAATTCTTGATCCAAGAATAGTTGGAAAAGAGCATTACGAAGTAGCAACAGAAGTAAAAAATATACTTGAAAGATATACAGAACTACAAGATATTATTGCAATTTTAGGTGTTGATGAATTATCTGATGAAGATAAGGCTGTAGTAGCTAGAGCAAGAAGAATTCAAAGATTCTTATCTCAACCATTTACAGTTGCTGAACAATTTACAGGAATGCAAGGAAGATATGTTCCTGTAAAAGAAACAGTAAGAGGATTTAAAGAAATATTACAAGGAAAATACGATCACTTACCTGAGTCAGCATTCTTATTTGCAGGTACAATTGAAGAGGTTGTAGAAAAAGCAAATAGTATGAAATAGGAGATGTGATTTATGGGAAAATTAATAAAGCTTAATATTGTATCTCCAGGACGTGAAGTGTTAACAGAAGAAGTAGTTAGTTTATCAACAACTGAACCTGATGGTAAAATAGAAATTTTAGCAAATTACGCACCAACTATAATAGCAACTATACCAACGGTATCCACATATACTACTATTGATGGAAATAAGAAAAATTTATTTACATCATCAGGAATTGTTTATATTAAGGATAATATAATTAACTTTTGCTGTGATTCTTTTAATTTTCCAGAAGAGATTGATAAAAATCGTGCTGAAGAGTCTCTTAAGAGAGCTCAAGGAAGATTAAAT
>CANBES010000026.1 GCA_947367845.1 uncultured Clostridium sp.
CCCCTTTTCAAGCAGAAGACGGCATACGAGATCCTGAGATGTCTCGTGGGCTCGGAGATGTGTATAAGAGACAGCTTGTGTTTAATGCTTTTCTCTCATCTATTGTCATGTGTCCTACCTCCTTATTTTTCCTGTTAATTTATATATATGCAGGGTTTGTCTTATGTAGAACCATATAACAAGAAAAAAGGCTAGGAAAAAACGTATTTTTCTATACAAATAAAAGAGTCCTTATATAAGGGCTCTTTTTGAAAGGATTTATTCGATTTTATTTTTAAAGTTTTTTACCAATCCATATGAGTTAATTCGATATACTGTATTCCTTCCAAGAATTGCAGTATCTTTTGGTTTTACTTCTTTTTCAACTTTAGTTGCAAAGATTTCTTGACTTTCAGAGTTGCCATGATTAATTAATACCATATTCAAATTTGTGAATTGTTGTAAAAATTCAATCATCTCTTCAGACTTAGCATGCGCTGAGAATTCATTAGTATAGAGTACTAAACCTCTTCGTTTGAATAATTTGTCTCCAACCGTAGTCATTTTTCCTTCAACAGATTTCATAAGGTCACGTCCTACTGTTCCTTCTGCCATATAACCAGTAAAATGAACCAATCCTTTTGGATACATCAATGTGTTTGGTATATGCATTTGCGCTGGTCCATGTGAACCCATTCCAGAGGAAGTTACTATAATTTTCTTGGCTTTTACATATCCAGTACTTTCGATGCGATTTTCTGCATTTAAATACTTCAAATCTTTTGGCAAGAAATCTCTCATAGATTCTTTTACTCCAACATTTTCACTTAAATATATCCGTGTATATTCTTGTGATAAAGGGCCATCTAGATAAATAGGATATGAAAAGGGAATGTCTCCTTCTTCTTTCATAGTCTTAAGTAAATATAAGATTTCTTGAGTTCTGCCTAAAGAAAATGCTGGAAGTACTATAGTCTTTGACTTATGTACTGCCTCTATAATATTTTCTTTAAAGCAAGGTACAACATCATTTACACTTCTACTTCCATAAGTAGCCTCTTGAATTACTGTTAAAGGCGTTTCTAAAAGAGTTTGTGGTAATTTGGGAACATCAAAAAAGATATTTGTTCCTTTATAATCTCCTGTAAATAAAAGATTAATATCATCACAACCTTTTGCTGAAATTTGTACCCAAATCAGTGATGCTCCAAGTAAATGACCATTTTCAAAGAAAGTTACTTTTATATTTGGTGTTACTTGAATAGGTTGACCAAACTCACAGCCCCTTGTAAGAAATAAAACATGTTCAACATCCTCTAAATCATACAATGTTTTTTTGTATTCTTTGTTATGAATAGCATAGCTATTATGCAATGATGGTCTCATTAAAGACCTAGTTGTTTTTGTAGTATAGATGCTATTATTAAAGCCTTCTCTTACCGCAAGAGGTAATTTTCCAACATGGTCAAGATGTGCATGCGTTATAAGCATGAAATCTAGATTTCCTACATTAAAATAGAATTTGTCATTCAGCTTTTTATACTTTTCTTCCTGAAACAATCCACAATCCACAGCAAATTTTATAGTTTTCTTTTCATTATATTCATCGACATAATGAACAACACACAAAATGCAAGAACCTGTAACTTCAGGATGATTAGCTGAGATGTCTACATAGAAATGTTTTTGATTATTAGTCATATAAATGTCTCCTTTTCTTATGTAAAATTAATGACTATTCAATTGTAAAAAACTTTAAATTTCTCCTTTCTCCTTTCTACTTTAAGCTAAAATATTAGCTTATTATTTCCCTATAAAATCATAGGATATATATATTATATACTAGAAATTAACATAAATCAATAAAAATATGCAATTTTATGTAAAAACAACAAAAACGTCCCCAATTGAACATTAATTGGAAACGTTTAAATAACTTTCTATAAAGCCGTCAATTTCGCCATCCATAACAGCCTCGACATTACCTACTTCATAATTAGTTCTATGGTCTTTTACCATAGTATATGGGCAAAAGACATATGAACGAATTTGGCTTCCCCAGGCAATATCTTTTTGCTCGCCCTTTAAGTCCTCTATTTTTTCTTTTTGTTCTTTTTCTTTTAAATCTAATAATTTTGATTTCAACATACGCATAGCTGTTTCACGGTTTTGTATTTGAGAACGTTCTGATTGGCAAGCAACAACTATGTTTGTTGGAATATGAGTAATTCTTACAGCAGATGATGTTTTATTTATATGTTGACCTCCTGCACCAGAGGCTCTATATGTGTCTACTCTTAAATCATCTTGATTTATTTCTATATCAATATCATCAGTTATTTCTGGTAATACTTCAACAGAAGCAAATGATGTATGTCTTCTTCCGCCTGCATCAAATGGAGAAATTCTAACTAAACGATGCACTCCCATTTCGCATTTTAAATATCCATATGCATTTTCTCCAGCAACTTCAAAGGTTACACTTTTTAATCCTGCCTCTTCCCCTTCTAAGTAATCTATTTCTTTTAAAGTATAGCTGTTTTTATTCGCCCACCTAGAATACATACGATATAGCATTTCTGCCCAGTCTTGAGATTCGGTACCACCTGCTCCTGGATGTATTGTTACAATTGCATTATTATTGTCATATTTTCCAGATAAAAGTGTTGCTAATTTGAATTTTTCTAGTTGTTTTTCAATCTTTTTTGTGTTTTTTAAAATGTCTCTTGAGATTTCTTCGTCAGGTTCTAACTCTACAAGTTCTGTTAATTCTTGCAAATTTGTTATTTCATTAATAATATTTTCATACTCTGTACATTTAGATTTTAACTGCTTGATTTGTGTTAATACTTTTGCAGAGTTTTTGCTATCACTCCAAAAATTTTCTTGTACTGTTTGTTGTTCTAATTCAGCTAACTTTTCTTTTAGTTTCGGTATGTCAAAGTGACTCACCTAATTCTTTGATTTTTTTGCTCATATTTTCTAGCAATCTAGAATTTTCTTCAAGCTCTATCATCTTATCACTCCTTATTAAAATAAAATATTGGAGACGGATGATGTTTTTTTGCTCCGTCCCCAAAAACATTAATTAGGCATTTTTTCCACAACAGTTTTTATATTTCTTTCCTGAACCACAAACGCAAGGGTCATTTCTACCTACTTTTGGTCCATCGTTACGAACTGTTCTATCGATGTCTGAGCCAATTTTTGCTCCGCCATCTACAGAATGTATAGCTTCTAATGCTGCACCTGTAATTTTAACTGTTTCTTGTCTTGTTGTGTTTTCTTGTTCTTTAATATGCATTAATATTTTTGTTACATCAAATTTGATATCATTAATCATTTCTTCAAACATTTCAGAACCTTCTAATTGGTATTGAATAACTGGATCTTTTTGACCATATGCACGAAGTCCAATTCCATTTTTAAGTTCATCCATACTGTCAATATGAGCCATCCATTTTTCGTCTACAACTTTTAACATAACAACTCTTTCAAGTTCTCTTAATTTTTCAGATTCAATTTCTTGTTCTTTTTGTTTGTATGCTTCTAAAGCTTTTTTGGTTAGTTCTTCTGAGATTGCATTTACATCATCTTTATGTTCTTTGATGTAATCTAACATATTTATTCCGAATTGGTTTATTATTTCTGTATTTAGAGATTCTATATTTAATTCTCCACTTTCCCCTTCTATATACATATGAGGAAGGTTACTTGCTACAAATTCAATCATAGATAATATATTATCATGAATATTTTCTCCGTCTAATACTTGTCTTCTTTGTGTATAGATTATATTTCTTTGTGTGTTCATAACATCATCATATTTTAAGACATTTTTACGAGTACTAAAGTTTCTTCCTTCTACTTTCTTTTGAGCATTTTCTACGGCATTTGATATCATTTTTGAGTCTATTGGCATATTTTCATCTGCGCCTAATGTGTTATAAACTTTTGTAATCATATCCCCACCAAAGATTTTCATTAAGTCATCATCTAATCCAATGTAGAATTTAGATTCTCCGACATCACCTTGACGTCCAGAACGCCCACGTAACTGATTGTCAATTCTTCTTGATTCATGTCTCTCTGTACCAATTATTTTTAAACCACCAGCATCTATTACTTTTTGTTTTTCATCCTTTATTTGTTCATCATATTTTGTTACTAATTTATTGAATTGTTCTCTTGCATCTAAGATATCTTTGTCATCTGTTTCGTAATATGTGTTTGCTTCTTCGATTAATTCAGGAGCAACTTTATTTTTTCTCATTTCTTCTTTGGCTAAATATTCACTGTTTCCACCTAACATAATGTCAGTACCACGTCCTGCCATGTTTGTTGCTATTGTAACTGCTCCATATTTTCCTGCTTGTGCTATAATTTCAGCTTCTTTTTCATGATATTTAGCATTTAATACTTCATGTTTTATTCCTTCTTGTTTTAATAATTTTGAAAGTTTTTCTGACTTTTCAATTGATACTGTACCAACTAGCACTGGTTGACCTTTTTTGTGACTTTCTTTTATGCTTTCTACAATTGCTCTATATTTTGCATTTTCGTTTTTGTATACAACATCGTTTTCATCATTACGAACCATTGGCTTGTTTGTTGGTATTGCTATAACGTCTAAGTTATATATTTCTTGGAATTCAGATTGTTCTGTCATTGCAGTACCTGTCATTCCTGATAATTTGTCATACATTCTAAATAAATTTTGGAATGTAATTGTTGCAAGTGTTTTTGATTCGTCTGCTATTTTTACTTTTTCTTTTGCTTCAATTGCTTGATGTAATCCATTGTTGTATCTTCTTCCATACATGATACGTCCAGTAAATTCATCAACAATTAAAACTTCTCCGTCTTTTACTATATAGTCTATTTCGTTTTTCATAACTCCATATGCACGTAGAGCTTGGTTAACGTGGTGTACTAATGTTGAGTTTTCTAGGTCATTAAAGTTTTCTAATCCAAATGTTTCTTCAGCTTTTTTAATACCTTTTTGTGTTAATGATGCTGATTTTGCTTTTAAGTCTACTATGTAATCATATTTTTCGTTGTCTTCTGCTTGGTCAAAATCTTTTACATCTTCTTCAACAATAACTTTTGGTGTTAAACGTCTAACAAAGCTATCTGCCTTTTTGTAAAGGTCTGAAGATTCGTTTGCACGTCCTGATATAATTAATGGTGTACGTGCTTCGTCAACTAAAATACTGTCAATTTCGTCCACTATTGCATAGTGTAATCCACGTTGTACTAATTGATTTTTATAAATAACCATATTGTCTCTTAGGTAGTCAAAACCAAATTCATTATTTGTTCCATATGTTATGTCTGCATTGTATGCTTCTTGTTTTTCTTTTGGTTCCATTCCTGCTATTACTAGTCCAACAGATAGTCCTAAGAATTTGTATAATTTTCCCATCCATTCACTATCTCTTTTTGCTAGGTAATCATTAACTGTAATTACGTGTACACCTTTTCCTTCTAATGCGTTTAGATATACTGGTAATGTTGCAACTAATGTTTTTCCTTCTCCTGTTTTCATTTCTGCAATTCTACCTTGGTGTAATATAATACCACCTATTAATTGTACGTCAAAGTGACGCATTCCTAAAACTCTTTTTGATGCTTCTCTAACTACTGCAAATGCTTCTGGTAATATGTCGTCTAATGTTTTTCCATTTTTTAATTCTTTTTTGAAATATTCTGTTTTTCCTTTTAATTCTGAATCACTTAATTTTGAGATTTCTTCTTCTAATCCATTGATTTTGTCGACAATTGGTCCTAATCTTTTTACTTCTTTTTCGCTATAAGATTTGAACATTTTACTAAATAAACTCATTAATTTCAATCCTTCCTAATGTTATATTTTTCTACTTTGTTACTATATCACTAAAAATTATTTTTAGCAAGTTTTTTTACTACTTATTTGAGAATATTTTTATTAATTTTTCATAAATTGAAATAAGAACTTGTAATTGCTATTTATCTTTAAAATTTTTGAATAGCAACAACTTATATTTTAGAAATGAGGAATTATTATGTTTGTTTATAATTTTAAAATTAATGGAAGTAAAACATTTAAGCTAATTTTTATAATAATGTTGATTGTACTTCTATGTGTTCTAGCAACTGTAACTTTTAAGATATTTGTAGGTGCTTCAAATTCAGCATCTTCCTGCCTACCAAGTAAAAATGTTAATAAAATAGCTTCAAAAAATTATACTAATATTTTGAAGGCTGTACATGATAATATTGATGATTACGCTGGAACGAAAATCAACTTTACTGGATATGTGTATAGAGTTTTAGATTTAAAGGAAAATCAATTTATATTGGCACGAGATATGTTGATATCTTCTGATTTTCAAAGTGTTATTGTTGGATTTTTGTGTGAATGTGATACTGCTAAAGATTTTGAAAATGATTCTTGGGTTGAAGTTACTGGCCAGATTTATAAAGGTGATTATCACGGAGATATGCCTATTGTAAAAGTTACAGCAATTAATAAAACAAATAAGCCTAATAATGAGTATGTGTATCCTCCTGATGAGAGTTATATTCCGACTTTTGGAGTTTTATAAAGCAAACATAGAAGTAAGATAAAATTTATCCTACTTCTTATTTTTTGACTACAATCATTGGAACTTCCATTTCCTCTTTTGTAAGTCCACAATGTGTAGATTTTTTTACTTTCTTTCCTTCTGCTAAGAATGTCTCTAATCTTATCATACTACCTGCTATTGATATAGCAACATAGTTACCAATAAAATCATCTATTTTAGGATGTTTTTCTCCATATCCTAATAAGTGTTTTTCTAAGAGTTCTTCTTTTTTTAACAGTAAAAATTCTTCTCCAAATGCCTTCTTAAAGCGCTCTTCGAATTCTTTTTTCATATTTTCTTTTACCCAAAAACTTAAAAAACGTGATTCTAATGAAGCTGGTAAAATCAAGCATTCTTGAATTTCTGGATAATCTAATATTGTATATGCCTTTTCTATATTTCTGTGTCCATGGTCAGCTGAAATTATTAATATGGTGTCTTCTGGTAAGTTATTACACATATTAGCTATTTTGTTTTCTGCACTAACAATAAATTCTTTTGCTTCTTGAGAAGTTGTTCCATATTTATGTAATAGTCCATCTGGGTTATCTGAATATGCAAATATAAATTTTTCTTCTGGATTTTTACATAACATTTCAATATTTGCTATTATTTCGTCTAACGAATCTGCTCTTATACTTCTTTTGGCTCTTTTATCTGAATATGATGGGGTTAATTCATATGCTTTAATATTAGGAGATGCTTCTTCTATTCTTTCAAAAATAGGTTTATAATTTACTATGGTTTCAAAAACATTTAAGTTTGCATCTTTTATTGAGTCTCTTTTATATGATTCCATATGTGATAACATATCTACGGCTCTACCATATTCTTTAAAGTATTGTGACCAAGCAATCCATCCACTTTCATATGGTGGATTTCCTGAATAATATGTGGTTAGTGCCGCCGTTGTTGTTGATGGATATACTGATGTAATGCAATCTAATTTGTGATTATTAAAATATCCTTGTGGTGATATTTTGTTTAATATGTGCTCCCCCATTCCGTCTAATACTAACATTATAACGTTTTTATATTTTTTTTGAAATATTTCATCTAAATTTTTTAATGAGCTATGATTTGTTTCTACATTGTAATACTTTAGTATTGATGTTATTAAATTTAGTATAGAGTGGTCATAGTTCGGTAATACTATTCCTTCTTTCATTTATTTTCTCCTTTTTTACAAAATACTATTTATAATTATAACATAATTAAACTGTTTTTACAATATAACATAAAAAATCGTTCCAATTATGAAACGATTTTTTGAACAGTTATCTCTTAGAGAAACCTAAAACAAAAGCTTTCGTTCTAGTCCGAATTCTCTGATTCGATTTACTTTTAGACATTTTGGTAAGTCCCTTGCAAAGCATATAAAGAGTGGTATGAGTAATTTCTTTAAACTCATTTTGTCTCCAATTATACTGCTCAGGAGCATACCCAAGTTCTTTAGCCATTACCTGTCGCGGATACTGTCTTTGTACATATACATTTGGGTCCATGCTAATAGTCAAATCTCCACTTGTTCCTTCTTGATAGGAAAAATAGTGTACATTTTTAGCTTTGGAAATATCGTCACATTTGACGAGTTTCACCATTTTCTTGTACTTTTCATCCAAAGTGAAGTCAACAACAACATGAGTATGTGCATGTACAATTGATTTCTTGTGAGAACTTTTGCCACTTGGTCCACTACCATGTTCCATAAATGTAACCACACTTCCATTGAAAGTTGAAAGAAGAATTTTTTCCACATCTCTGCAAACTTCATAATAATCTTCCATAATTTCATTTGGAAATTGTGCTACTGACAAAATATGTTCTTTAGGAACAATCATCAAATATCCTTGCTTTAATGCCCCAAGTTCTGGTACTACATAAAAGTTAGGACTTTCATAAATAATGCAATCAACTTCATTGTCAACATACTGATTGTACAGGTCCAAACTTTTAAATCCACGATAATTTGCAATTTCACATAAAAAGCATCTTTCAAGTTTTGTATCATACACTTTTCCAGTGATGTACTCTCCACTTTCAAAACCTTGTTCATGACAGAATTCAATAAATTCCTCTGATTTTCCAATCAATCTGTTTGGAATTTTGACAATATCGTAATATTCGATATTTGCTAATTTTTGTGTCACAATAGGAGTTTTATTGTTTTCCCAAATTTCATAAATCTGTTGGGTGCTTTCCGCAAATTCGAGAGCTTCGAACTTATTTAAAAAGCTTTCGGTTTTCCGTGTATTTCGTGTTACTAAAACACATTTTCTTTCAGTTATCATTTAAATTCCTCCCTGTTCTTTTAGAACGATATAACATATTTATATTATATCACTTGTTACGTTTTATGTCAATTTTACTTTCTATCAAAAATTGTTTTAAATACGCCCTGATCAATCAAATTAGCAAAAATATTTTTAAAAATAATTAATACAATAGGACCAATTAAAAGTCCAAAAATTCCTATAACTTTAAACCCAGTATACATAGCAATTAAAGTAAAAATCGGATGAACTCCTATATTCTTACTAACCAATTTTGGTTCTAAAATTTGTCTTGCAATAGACATTATAACAAGTAAAACAATAATCGCTATTCCTAAATTAATATCTCCATTAATTCCACAAATGATAGCCCATGGAACCATAACACTGCCTGAACCGTAAAATTGGAAGTGCATCAACAAATCCTATGAATAAAGCCATTAATAGTGGATATTGTACATTAAATCCAGCAAATTCTAGTATATACAAACCGAATTAACGAAATAATAAAAGAAACAAGAATTAATGTAACTTGAGCCTTTAAATATCCACCTAACGTTGAAATCAAATCAGTTAAATGTAGTTTTAGCTTTCTTACCCAAACCTTTGGTAAATGATATTCTATTTGGTCTACTATATAAATTTTGTCAACACAAATAAAATATAATGCGACAACTGAAATTCCTACACATATTGCAATAGAAGGTAAACTTGTTACTAAAGTTATCAAACCTGTCAAAAAATTTCTAAGCCAATTAGAAGCTGTTTCTAATATATTGGTTGTTGAGTTGTTTATTACTGATACTAATTCATTTGAAAATTTTATTTTGTCAAAATTAAATGATGATAATAAATTTTGGAATTGAATATATGCTTTTTCAAAATAGTCATTTAGTCCTTGTAATAAGCTAGAGGATTCCGAAAATAGGGTTAAAAGTAACCATGCAATAATTCCTAATAAAATCACTAAAACAATTGTAAATATTATAATTGAACTTGTTCTTCTTGTTAGCTGTGTTTTTGTCATTATAAATTTTATGGCTGGTTCTATCATTAATGATATTATAAATGCTACTAAAAATGGCATATAAAATATTGATAATTTTAATCCTATGTACAGTCCTATTAGTAAAAATATTACATATAGTATTCTTTTTCCAACCCTTGTCCAATATGAAACATCAAAAATCATTTGCTACCTCCTAGTAATATTAGTATATGCAAAGAAGCGGAATAATATCCGCCTCCATTATTACAATTATTTTACTCAGCATTTTTATGTGAGTGACAATTACAAATATTTTCAATTGTAGTACAAACTTCTTGGTCTCCTAGTGTTTGACCATTTTGAGCTAAATCTCCTATTGTTAAAATTCCTATTACTTTATTTTGACTGTCACATACAGGTAATCTTCTAATTTGATTTTGCCCCATTTTTGATTCTGCATTTGACATTTCGTCATCTTCTTTACAAGTACATACATTACAAGTCATAATGTCACTAACTGGTGTTGTGTTTAGGTCTTTATTACAACATACTGAACGAAGCAAAACATCTCTGTCTGTTACAATTCCACAAATGCAATTATTTGTATCACATACTGGAATACATCCTATATGATGTTCTGACATTAATTTTGCTACTTCATTAATTTTTGTTTCTGGTTTTACGCAGCAAACATCGCTACACATACAATCTTTAACTTTCATTTTTCAATTTACCACCTTTCAAAGTTTTATAATTTTATTGTTTGTAAATTGAAAAATAATATTCGAAAAAAATTACGTAGAAAAAGAAAAAAATGGAAAAAAAGAGAAGCCATTATAGCTTCTCTTTAGGACCTTAATATTCTGGCAATGCATAAGTTCGCCAGTTAACTGCTGCCTGATACAATTCAACTTCTTTTGGTTTTAAGTTGTTGAGCCCTAATTCATTGCATCTAGCAATAATATCTCTGGTGATACCATCGCCTTCTTTTCCTTGAAGGGTGTAGTTACTGCAGTCAAGCAATACACTTGTAAAAAATTCTTTATAAGCTTTTAACGTTTTATCCATTAAGGACCTCTTTCTAGAACCTTTTCGGTTCGATAGTATTATTATACAATATTTTACATAAAATTGCAAGCGTTTTTAGTTATATTCATAAATATCATAATCTCTTGGCATAATTGGTGGTCTGCCTCCTCCTGCTCCACCCGGAAATGGAGGTCTACCTGGTCCCCCTGGGAAAGGTGGTCGTCCTGGAAACGGTGGTCTAGGTGGTCTGTGTCCCCCTCCTGGCCTATTTAATAATTCCCTAATAAGTAAAATTCTAATTAAATCTTGTAAAGTTCTATTTCGTAGTTGTCTATCTTCACTTCTATTTTCGTGTAATTGCTCATTTTTTATTGTTTCCCTTCCTGATGTTGCTCTATTTTCTGCTTTATTAGTAGTTACTGTACTATTTTGCAAATTGATATTTACTTGAACTTCATTATTTACTTCTATTGCAGAATAAATCTCGTCTGTCATACTATCAATAAGTTCACTTGTAACTGGTTCTGTAATTCTTGAACACCTATTAGTTATCATTGGATATACTACTCTATAAATCTCTGGATAACAACTTTCCAATTCTTCATTTCTTACTACTTGTTGTGGCATTGAACTATATTCCATTTGATTGTTGTTCATAAACATTGTATTGGTTGATGGATATCCTAAAACACTTCTTATGTAATCATCTATCGACTCGTCTTGATACATATAAAAAACCTCCTTATTATTTTGTATATAATATGGAAGTTTTTTGAAATATGTGATTATAATTCATTTACTAATTTTTTGAATTGTTCTCCCCTATCTGCAAAATTTTTAAACATATCAAAACTTGCACTAGCAGGAGAAAATAAAACAACTTGACTAGGCTTAGCAAGCCTTTTAGCAAGAGCAACAGTCTCTTCTAAAGACTCACACATATAAATATCGACTTTAACATTTTGTTTTTCAGCTTCATCTTTTACGCACTCATATATTTTATTAGAAGTTTGACCTATCAAAATCAATTTCTTTACTTTTTCTACAATCGGCTTTGCAATTGGTGTATAATCCAAATTCTTATCATATCCACCAGCAATAAGAATAATTTCTTCATCAAATGAACTTAAACCTGCTATTGTTCTTGTTGGAGAAGAGCTAACAGAGTCATTGTACCATTTTACTTTATCTAGTTCTCTTACAAATTCCAGTCTATGTTCTACTGGTTTAAAATCTTTAATCGCCTTTACAGCTACATCTTGACTTACTAATGTTTTAGTTGCCGCTAATGCTGTTGCTATATTTTCAAAGTTATGTTCCCCTCTTAATATGATGTCCTTTGTGTCTATTATATGTTTTCTAATATCGTCTTCACACTCTTTTATTATTTTTTCGTCAACAATAAATCCGTTTTCTAATTTTTCTTTGTGGCTAAAAAATACGACTTTTGACATAGCTTCTTTGGCTGAATTTCTAGTAATTTCATTGTCATAATTTAAAACCACTATATCATTTTCATTTTGATATTTGAATATGTTCTTTTTAGCATCTATGTATTCTTCATAATCTTTATGTATATTTAAATGATTTGGAGTAATATTAGTAATAACACCTATATGTGGACTAATTTTCATACCCATTAATTGAAAACTACTTAATTCTAATACAACTATATCTTCAGGCTTCATTTCTTCTAGCTTTGTAAATAATGGTGTTCCTATATTTCCGCCTAAATAAGTATTATAACCTGCTTTTTTTAGAATTGCATAAATTAAACTTGTTGTGGTTGTTTTTCCGTCACTACCTGTAACTCCTATGATTTTCGCAGGGCACATTTCCATTAACATTTCTATTTCAGTTGTTACTTTTGCTCCTCGTTTTGCTTCTTCTTCTAGTTCTGGTTTTGTTGGCATACAGCTTGGTGAGCGGAAGATTATATCAAATCCTTTTAGTTTTGTTAGGTTGTTTTTTCCAAATGATGTTTCAAATTTATATTCTTTTATTTTATTTATTATTTCTTTTGGTATTTTTTCTTCTTCTCTGTCATCAAATACAGTTACTTTCGCTTTTTTATCATACATATAATCAATTAAAGGTATGTTACTTACTCCTAAACCTATAATTGCTACTTTTTTGTTAAATAGATTTTTATTAAATTCTTCTAATTTTTTATTTTTAAATTCCATTATTTAACACTTCCTTTTGTTTTGCTTCGAACCTATTATATAACAAATATTATGAAAAAACAAATTAAATGTTGAATTACGAGAAAAAGAATTTCAAATTTTGTTTGACTTTATATTTTATTAAAAAACATTAATATTAATTTCAGGTTCTTTATTTATAAATTATACCTTAGTTTTCATTATCCTGCAAAATGTAATAATCTAGTATTTTTTCATCTCTTTTTATAACAAATTTTGTATTATATAAATCAGCATATTTAGATGGAATTAACTGCTTATAACTTTTAGTTATTTTCTCAAGTGCTTCATTAGATTTGTACCAACATAACTTGGCCCCTTCTTCTGCTTCTGCTTCTGTAAGGTGTAATTGATGAGTATCCTTTTTTACTTGTGCTATATATACATAAGATGTCTGAGTAAAATTATCACGTGTTCTGTACTCTTCTATATATCCTAATTCCGAAATTATTTCTATTTCACATCCAGTTTCTTCTAGCACTTCCCTTTTCAAAGATTCGTCAAGTGTTTCTCCTTTGTCGACGCCACCACCTATTAGTTTATATTCATTTTTTTTAGATTTGTGTAGTATTGCTATTTCTCCTTTTTCGTTTAATAATATAGTTCTAACTGCTGTTCTTTTTTTAGGATTATTAACTTCAACTAGCTTTTCTCCTATATCAATATCTGTGACTTTTCCTATTAATTTCATATTATAACCTCCTTGAAATTCAAAACCTAATGGTTCTAAATGTTCTTTTGCTATTGCAACTTTTGCCCAATCTCCTGTTACTAATGTTATTTTCATTTTCATAAAAAACCTAATTACTTTGATTTTATCTATTAATTTACCTTTCTACATCTTCGTCTATTTCTTTATGAACATATTCTCTTGCCTTCACTTTTTGCAGAGGCTTATGTCTAAATGACTTATCTAATATTTTTTCATAAATATGCCCCCTTGCTCCGATATTTTGCACAACTTTAGAAGTCAAATCTATTGCCTGTTCAAAAGTATCATCAATAAATTTCTTATCTATATTTTTATTGTTTCCATAATATTCCTTGATGAATACAGATAAAAATGCATCACCTGCGCCAGTTGCATCAAGCTCTTTTGCACTATTTAAAAGTTTTTTATTGTATTCTGTGTTTTCGAATACAAAATCTGCTCCATCTTTTGAGTGTGTCACAATCATAAGTTTTGGTTGGAAAAAATTGTATATATCTAAAACATTTGTACTTCCAAACCTATTTATTAAATATGGAACTACTCTTTCGTTTAATTGCAGAATTTCAATTTTATTCTTCAATAAGTCAATTTTACTATTCTCTAATTTCTCTAATTGATTGGTATTCCCTATATCTAACACTTTATCACATTGAAATTCATTAATTACCGATAAAGAAAGTTCATCTAAGTTATCTAAAACTACAACATCTGTATCTTTAACTTCCTTAGAGAGATATTGTATATTATCCAAGCTATCTTCATACCAAGTAGTTCTACCATTTTGGGGAGAATTTTTACTACACTGATATGTTATTTTAGGTAGAGTATCTTCGTTAATTGTTAAATGATAAGCTCTTGTTTCCCTATCTCTTAAAAATATTTTAGATGTATCAACACCAATTCTTGAAAGTCTTTTTATGATAGTATCTCCTATTTTATCATTTCCACATCCTCCAATTATAGCACTTTGACAATTCATATGTGCCAAATTTGCTATAACATTAAACCTTGAGCTTCCGCCATCAATTCCTAGCAGTTTTGTTTTATTATAGTAGCAATCAGCAATCAAATCTCCTAAAGCAATAAATCGTTTATTTTTCATATTTACACATCCTTTTTAGCAACAGGATATACTGTAACATATTCTTCTGTTGCATTTTCTTGATAATATATCCAGTCTGAGCAATTTTTACAAGCTCCTTCATATATATGGTTTTGCAAATTAGAAATTATATTGTCTAATTTTCCATTTTCCATTAATTTTTTTACAGAATAGTTATAATCTCTTAAATTTCCTAGTGAGTTTTGTGCAAAGAAGTCACAACAACAAGTTACTACTTCACAATTACTAAGAATTATAATATTACTTCTTAAGCCTTTGCATTCTCCTCTAGTATATGTATCAAAATTTCTAATTTTAGGATTTAAATCCATATTTATACTTTGTGATCTATTTGTAAAATTGTGAAATGCAACATTAATTCCAAGGTTATGAAAGTATTTTATAAATTTTTCTCTATCTAAATTTTCACCAGTATCAATCATAACTGCTTGAAGTTCTGTTTTCGAATGCATTTTATCTATGCATTTTTTTAGTTCAATTAAGTTATTTAAAACGTTTGATAAGTTATCTATTCCTCTCATTTGTTTATATACAGTTGTATCTAGCGTTCCAATCGACACTACTACATAACTTATTCCAGATTCTGCAATTTTTATTCTATTCTCTTCATTAAGTAATGCTCCATTTGTTGATATTCTTGTGTTAATTCCTTTACTATGCATATATTTAACTCTGTCAAAAAAATATGGGTCAACCAATGGCTCGCCATTGAAATCCATCCAAATTGCTTTTTTATAGAACACATCCAGGTTGTTATCAATTATTTTATAAAACTCTTCCATGTCAAGATGGCAATTCCTTGTTCTTGAAACACATATTGGACAAGAATAATTGCATTTACTTGTCGTTTCTATATATTTAATAAGTAATTCATCATTCATGTTAGCTCTCCTTTACCAAAATATTAATATAATTTACTATTTTATCTATTGCGACTATTCTACAATCCTTTAATTTCTTTTGTTCTTGTTTTGAAATTCCCCAAAAATTTATTATTTCTGGAATATCTGATATTAGTAGTAAGGATGTAAATCTATTGTTTCTTTGAATTGCTGTTTTTGCACAGTAAGTTGTTTCCATATCCACAACATCGCACTTCACAGATTTTGCAAAATTACAGTACTTTTTTGCAAGTGCGCCAAGCATACATGGCGAATATCCACATTTTACTGTTCTGAAAGTTCCTGTTGTAGTAAGTGATGCTGTATTTTTCTCTACATCTACCACTGTTTTCACTTCCACAAAATCTCCTATTTTTATGTTAGCACTTAAACTACCTGCTAAACCAAAAAATAATATACTAGTATCACTAAATAACTCTATTATATCTTGAGCTGCAATACCTTGTGGCGATAATATTATTATTCCCTGTTTGTTGCTTTTATCTATTTTAAATATACAATTTTCAAAAAATGCACCATCATATACTTTTTCTATATTTAATACTTCTTTTAATCTTCGAAACGTCGATTTTAAAGGGGTCACTATAACTATTGATATACTACAACAAGAGTGCCCTAACATAATATTTTTAATCTCTTCCATATATTAGCTCCATAACAAATTTTTTATAATATCAGGTTTTATTACTCCATTTGGAACTTCAATTTTTCTTTCTTTAAAAGCTTTTACTATATCTTTTATTGCTACATCAATAAGTGCTGGAGTAATTATACATTCTCTTTTATCTGTTAAACAATTAAATCTTTTCATTCCATCAAAAGGACAGCCTCCACCGCAACATGCTAAAGCCTTGCAGTTTGAACAATCTGAATTTTCATCTTTTGCTAATTCTATTGGTGAATTTTTATCAAGCATTTCATTTGTAACACGCATTTTTAAATCATCATTCTCATTATCAATTTTTGAACATCTCACAATTGATTTATCAGGTAAAATCGTTGTTTGGCTAGTATGTAAACCACATGAAAATTTCTTAATTTTACCTTCACAAAGCGGATTTAATCTCCAGCTTAGTTGTGGAATATCAGCTTTTATTTCCTTTCTAACTTTATAAAGCTCAAGCATAACATCTCTAAATTCTTCTGCTAAGCTAAGGTCTTTATAATCTGGTGTCCAGTGTGGAAGGCTATAGCCAATTCGTGATGGGGAATATTTTTTGTCTAATTCAAGGATCATGTCTTTGGCTTTATGTATTGTTTCAAGGCTTGCAACCATAAAAATGCCAAATGGAATATTATGTTCTTTAAGTAAATCTATTCCTTTTATAATGTCTGGATACATATATTCTTGATTTATATATACTCTATTAACATTATCTTCAAACGTTGGTCCATCCAATGAAATGTAGACTGCAACATTAGATTTTGAAAATTTTTCAACCATTTCTTTTGTTAATAATGTTCCATTTGTAGAAAAACTAATTCTACCATCAAAATTATCTATAATAAAACTTATTTCTTTAAAAAAAAGTAATGGTTCTCCTCCAATAATAAAAATTTTTTTTATATTTTTAAACCATTCTTTACTAGTAAGTTCTTTCCAGAATTCCTTTATATTTAAAGATTCTATTTTTTCAACATTATTTCCATATACTAAACAATATTTACATCTTCCATTACACGCATGAGATATTTCTAATCTTAACTTCACTAATGAATTATCATAATAGTCAGGTTGCATATCAACATCTAGCTCATTCAAAACAAATTTATTGTATTCAGGTAAAAAGTACAATTTATCATTATCATTTAGGTCAAATTCTATTTTCTTCATATATTAAATCTCCTATTTCTTTCTATTAACATCTAGCACAACTCCACTATCCATTAGAATTGTTTGTCCTGTAATTTTATTATCCTCTTCTATTAAATATTTGACTAATTTATATACGTCATATGCTTTAATAATTCCAAAGGGCATATTTTTATCTGTGTCTTCCATCATTTTTTCAATAAGTTCATCATCTTTTTTATATCTTTTTAAAAAATTAGTTTTTACAGATGCTAGTGCGATAGTATTAACACGAATTTTATAATCCATAAGTTCAAGTGCAAGTATTTTAGAAAACATTTCTATTCCTGCCTTAGTTATGGCATATGGTGCACTTTTAACTTGGGGCAAAATTACTTGTTCTGAACTTAAATTAATAATATTTCCATTTGTTGATTTTTCTAGTAATGGTATAGAATATTTTGATATTAAAAATGTTCCTGTCAAATTTACATCGATGACGTTTTGCCACTCTTCCTTTGAAAGATTTTTAATCATATTTCTTTCAGTATGACAGAATATGCCTGCTGAATTTATTAAGTAATCAATATGATTAGCTTTTTTAGATATTACATCAATTATCTCAACAATCCTTTCTTCAATTCTAATATCACATTTAAAAAATTCTATTTTCTTATTATTGGGCTCATTCTCGTCGATTCCAAAGACATATATTCCTTCCGCTATAAAATTATTTGCTATGCATTCACCTATACCAGAAGAAACCCCAGTTACTATTGCATATTTACTCATAAATTTTCACCTACTTTTTTAAGAACTCATTTAGTGGTTCTTCTGCTAAGAAGTTGCCATTATATATACAAGATAGAGCTACACATCCACAATAACCATATTTTTCTTTTCTTAGTTTTATAACATTTTTGAAATTTTCAAATTTTTTTATGCACTCAGATAGTGTATTTTCAGGCCAAAATGCCGAAAATTCATTTTTCTCATCCAACTTGGCAATCCATGAACAAGGAGATACTTTTCCATCAACATTGATATGTATTAAATTTTTTCCGCCTGGGCAATCTATACTATCTTTATCTAACATATTAGTTCTTCTCAGCTCTATATCAAAATCATCTGATTTATATTTTTCTCTCAACTTAGCTACCATTTCAACTGTTTCTTTATATTTTTCTATAGGTAATTTAATTGTTTCATCTGTTTTAGCTCTTCCTGCCGGTATTAAAAATGCAAGATTAACTTTTAAAACACCACAAGACTTAGCAAGAGAAATCATTTCTTCTAGTTCTTCATAGTTTTCTTTCCATATCATAGCACTTATTCTGCTTTTTATATTATTTTCTTTAAGTAGTTTGAATACTTCTACACAATTATGAAAAGCACCAGATACTCCCCTAAAATTATCATGTGTTTCTTCTATCCCATCCAAACTAATTGAAACTAATTGAACTCCTTTTTTTATTGCTTCTAGGTGTTTAGGAACTTCAAGTGCATTAGTCGCAAGTGTTACTTTTATTCCTAGAGAACTGGCATATAAAATTACTTCATCAATATAAGGATATAACAAAGGTTCTCCCCCTGATATATAAATTTCTTCTGTTTTAATCTCATGAAGCTCATCTATTAATTTTAATATTTTTTCTCTTTCGAATCCCTCTTTTGCATTTTTAATAGACCAATTCATACAATGTTTGCATTTCATATTGCATGAATTAGTTATTTCTATAAATGCCAAATATTTATCACTTGTTCTTTGTCTAAAAACACATGGTGAAATCATATTATGTCTCCTTTCTATTTTTATTACTTAAATAATTTAAACATTTCTTTAAAATTTGCTACACTATAGTCTGCAAGCTTATTTATTTCTTCTCTATCTTTATCTGCATATTTATCATAAATTACTATAACATTAAGATTAGCATTTTTTGCAGCACGAACCCCTGATAAAGAATCTTCAATTACTACACATTTTGATAAATCTTTAATTTTAAATTTCTCAATAATTTTATTATAAACTTCCGGATTAGGTTTTTTTAATGTAACATCATCT
>CANBES010000027.1 GCA_947367845.1 uncultured Clostridium sp.
TTCTCTATTCTTCAATAGTTTCTTCTATTTCCTCTTTCTTAGGCAAAAAACTAATTTTATATTTTGATAAAATATAATCTAAACTCTTAGAAAATTCTTTAAGCATAACAATTTTTATTGTAGTACCTTTGCCCTTTAGATAATCATCAACAATTTGTTTTAATTGTCTAATATTTTTCATCTCTGGCTCAATCTTTTTAGGATATTTATCAGCTCTATTTTCTAATTTTTCTTTCAATAAAACTATATCTTCATTACTAGCACAAGAAACTCTTTGGAATAATTGGAATGGGTCATAATATTTGAAAATTGGAATTTCCATACATTCTCTATCAAATTTTTCAAAGAATTGTTCCATTTTCATTGGAATACACTTCATTGTCTCTTCTGCTTTCTCTGTATACATTTTATCTAGTAATTGACTATTTAATAGATTAAAGTGTTTTAATATTTCATCCATATCTTCAGCAACTTCTTCAATTGCAATTTTTCCAAGTTCTTCTTTTACATTAGCACAATAGGTTGAAGATAATGCTGCCATATTCATTCCTGTAAAGAATATATTTTTCAATGTTTTCAGGTCATATTCTATTAGTCCTTTTCTAGAAAAATAACTAAAATATGCAAATAATTTTACTGTATCTATTAAGTTGACTTTTCCTTCTTTCACGTCTTCTATTACTTCTTTTATGACACTATCAAATTGATCATCAGATATTTTCCAATATTCTTCTGTTAATAATCTTCTATATCCTGGCAAATTTTCTGTATCTACTGTACTTATTATTGCTTCCATATTTTCTTTAAATATTTTCATATCAAATATACGTGTTCTAATGTAATATTCAATAAATTTGAAAAATCTATATTCTGATTTAAAGTTGTAGTAATAATTGCTGTCAAACTCTTTAATATAGAATTGTCTGTTATCCATTAAAATTCTTGAAGATACTAATATTGCTTTGTATTCTTCGTTGTCTTTAATATTAATGAATTTGTCTTTTGTAATTTTTCCTGCTTTTATTTCAAAAGAAATTGCTATTGTGAATATTAACATTGTTTGCATTACTCTGTGGTTTATGTTTGGATATGATTTATTTACCATTTCATATATTTTTTTGAAGTCATTTAATGCGTGTTTTAAAATTCTTAAATTTCTTGTTCCACTTTTATTAAATGTTGATATTATTAGTCCTGTGTTTTCTCTTAAAAATCTTATTAAGTCTGGATTATTTTCATATCTCATTAAAATTCCATTTATAATATAGTCAAATTTTGGTGCATATTCAAAAGTTTCACCTATTAGTTTTTCTTTTATTCTTTCATAATCATTTGCTTTGTCAAAAACATGCTCGATTTTGTCTTGAATTTTCTCTACCATCGGTTTGTCACTTTTGTTTAACTCATCTTGCTTGTCTAATAGGTAAGTTGCTATAAATGTTTTCATCTCAAGGTTTGAGCTTTTTAGTTTTGTAGATAATTCTTTTTCATTACATATTATTATTGTTTTTATATGGTCATGTTCAACAAAGTTGTTTATATATCCTAATATATCTATAACATCTACGTTTGCTCTCTCTAAGTCGTCAAAGCAAAGAACTTTGTCATTAGTTGAAAAGAATTCTCCATAATCTACTTTACTTCCATTTTCAGTTACTCCAAAGAAATTCGCCATATCTATTCCAGTCTTCGCATATTCTGGTATTGTAGTTTGTCCATTTGCGTCCATGAATCTTCTTAGATTTTTGTCCATAAGTTGTGTTGTTTCAATAAATATCTTTTTGCTTATTTCCTCTAAGTTTGATATTCCATATAATGACATATATATTGTGGTGTATCTTTTCCCGTTTAATTGCATTGATTCTATTTTTTTTCTAATTTTGTTATTCCAAAAGTGGGTTTTTCCGAGAGCCCCATTCACCATTTATCATGATTGCATAATCGGTATAATCTGACCTTACATAGTCTAATATGCTTTCGACTAAATCTTCCATTTTATTTCCTCCTTTGTTTTGTTGTATGTAATTTTTCTAATCTTTTGCAATTGTGAATACATCTATTTGTTTTGGATTTGCTATATTTAAAATTTTGCAACATTCATTTGCTGTACTTCCTGTTGTGTAAATATCGTCTAATAATAATATTTTTTTGTTTTTCAGTCTTTCTGCATGTTTTAATTCGTATGCTCCTTGTATGTTTTTTTGTCTTTCTTCTTTGTTTAATTTGCTTTGTTCTATTATATTTTTTGTTTTGTATAAACACCTATTTTCTAAGGTTATACCTGTTTTCTTTGCTATTTCTTTTGCTAATAGATAGCTTTGATTATATCCCCTTTGCTTATTTCTTTTTTTGTTTATTGGAGCTGGTACAATTGTATCATAAGATTTTAAAATTTTAAAGAATTTTTCATTTTTTAATAAAAAATTTATAATTGTTTTGTATAAGTATGATTTGTCATTAAATTTGTAATCTAATATTACTTTTCTTATCATTCCCTGATATTCAAAAATATATAAATGTTGTTTGAAATAATTGCTTTCAATTTTTTCGATTGTAAATTTTGCTTGAATTTCTAATGTTTTTTTGCATTTATTACATAAAAAGTTTCCGCTTAGCTTTCCACATATTCCACACTTTGGTGGATAAATTATATCTAAAATTTTTTCTATTTTTATTCACTTCCTATCATTTATTTTTTATTATTAAAAATGTTTTTTAAATTGACTTTTATGTTAATATGTAGTATAATAGTTTATAGATAGTTTTATCATTCCCTTTGTCACTTCTTAGTGATTGGGATAGAAGGAGAAAATTTATATGAAAAAGAACTATTTGATGCGGATTATTGGAATTTTAACGTATGTATCATTTGCATTTATTGTACTAGGTGCAATATTCGTCTTTATTATTCCAGGTTTAACAATTCACTTTTTTGTAATTGGTGGATTGCTTTACTTAATTACTGCTGTTCTGCATATTAAGTCAGGTGTAATTGATACCTGGTCTTATATCGCAGCATTCTCTGCTTTTTTAACTGCATTTTATTTATATTCAAAAATGTAAGTTTTCTTTAAAAGAGACCTTGTAAATGGTCTCTTTTAATTTAGCATTTTATATTCTAGACCTGTATTTCTCTTCTTACTATCCACATTTTGTATCATAAAATCAATAACCTTTTCATTTCCAATTATAATTAGCATCTTTTTTGCTCTAGTTATTCCAGTATACAGCAAATTTCTTGTTAAAAGCATTGGTGATGCTGGTGGAATTGCCATAATAACCACATCAAATTCACTTCCGTTGTGCTTTATGTATTGTAATTGCATAACTGTGTTCTATTTGATCCAATTCCGAAAATTCATAATATGCTATTTTATCGTCATCAAATCTTATTTCTACTTGCTTTTCTCTTTCATTTATTTCTGTAATTGTTCCTATTTCACCGTTAAATACTCCGCTTCCCATTTCTTTTATTCCAAAACTATTCTTTTCCCAATATATATCATAATTATTTTTTATTTGCATAACTCTATCGCCAGCTCTAAAAATTGCTCCCATACTTGCCTTTTCTGGTAAATTATCAATATTTGGATTTAACTGTTCCTGCAATATTTTGTTTAATTCTTTTGTTCCGAAGCATTCCTTTTTTTGTTGGAGAAAGTACTTGAATATTTTGAAAAAAGTCGTAGTTTCCATATTTTTCTAGTCTTCCTGTGCATAAAGAAACTACTTGTGCTAACATTTTTTCTTGTGATATCTCCTTTATGAAGAAAAAATCTTCGTTTGTATCTTCTTCTTCACCTTTTTTTATAAATGGCTCTCCATTATTTACTTTATGTGCGTTTAAAATTATTTTGCTTTTTGCTGCTTGTCTAAATATTTTGTCTAAGTGAATTGTTGCTATTTCCCCTGAATTTATTAAATCTTTTAGTACGCTTCCTGGGCCTACTGATGCTAACTGGTCTACATCTCCCACTAAAACTAGTTTAGTTCCTTGATATATACATTTCAGCAAATAACTTAATAAAAACATATCTACCATTGAAACTTCATCAACTATTATAACATCTGCATCTATTGGTGCACCTTCATAATTGCTTGTATTTTTATATAAACTATCTTCATCAATTTTTCCAATTTCCAATAATCTGTGTAATGTTGATGCTTCTTTGTCTGTTGTTTCTGTCATTCTTTTTGCCGCTCTTCCTGTTGGCGCAGCTAATATTACTTTTTTTCCTTTTGCTTCATATATTTCTATTATATTTTTTATAATTGTTGTTTTTCCTGTTCCAGGTCCACCTGTTATAATTGTTACATTATTATCATTTACTAGTTCTAATGCTTCTTTTTGTTTTTCTGATAATTCTATTTTTGAATTCTCTTCTACTTTTTTTAGTTCTACTTTTAGATTTGCTACTTTCTTTACATTTTTTGCTTTTTGTAATCTTTTAATTAAAAATGCAATTTCTGCCTCTGTATTATAAAATGCATACAAATACACATATTCTAAACTTTCACGTTTTTCCACTACAATTTCATTTTTTACTTTTAAATTGATAATTCCATCTTCTACATTTTCTGTTGAAACATCTAGCAGATTTCTTACAAACTCTATTAAATTATCTTTCAATACACAAGAATGTCCATTGTATGTACTTCTAATTAATCCATATTTTATACCACTTGCAACTCTTTTTTCGTTGTCATAACTTATTCCTAAATCTAATGCCATTTGGTCTATTTGCTTAAAGTCCACACCTCTCGCTAATTCTATTAGTATATATGGATTTGCTTCTATCTCTTCAATCGCCTTAGTCCCAAATAAATCAAACACTTTCTTTGCATGCTCTGCACCTATTCCAAAACGCTCTAAAAAGCCTACTATTTGCCAAACTTCCCAATTCTCTATAAAACTCTCTGACATCTCTTTTGCTTTTGCTTTTGATATTCCCCTTATTTCTGCTAATCTTTCTGCCTCATATTTAAATATGTGTATTGTCTCTTCTCCAAATGTTCTTATTATTCTTTTAGCTATTGCCTCTCCTATTCCTTTTATATTTCCATTTGCCAAATATTTTTCTAATGCTCCTAATGTTTGTGGCATCATCTTCTCAAATGTATCTATTTTGAATTGTCTTCCATACTCTTTATGTTCTACAAATTTGCCAATTAACTTTAACGTATCTCCAGGATTTACAAATGGCAAATACCCTACTACTGTTGTTGTCTCTTCATCTGTCTCAAACTCCGCAATTGTGTAACTATTTATTTCGTTTTTGTATATTATATCTTCTATTTGTCCTACTATTTCCATTTACTCCTCCTAAAATTTATCTTTTCCTAGTCTATCACAACTTTGTCATATTTTCAATAGCCTGCCAACGGGGACGGTCCTTCTTGGCAGGGCATAAAAAAAAGGCAAAATTATCTGCCTTTTTCTTTTACTGAGAAGAAAAAACCTACACAAAAATGGTCGCCTTCTGGAACGTAATGTTCCTTTTTGAAGTTTACTATTTCTGGCATCTTTCCCGGATGTTTGTGTGACCAAGTTCCATTTTCATCTCTTCGAAAGAAGTGATAGTATCCATCGTGAATACCTCTTTTCAAATAGATTATGTATTCTCCCTTTTGCGATTTATACTTTTCATCTACTTGCTTGATTTCAAGTCCGAAGTAATCGCCTTCTTCTATCAGAGTTGAGATAAGGTCTTCATTGGTTGCATTATATTTCCGCCTTTTACCAATAAAGTCTCCTACTAATGCAAAATATCCATATTTCGCATTGAGCGCATATGGCCAACATCCTTGCCCTTTCAAGCGGTCACCTTTGAACCGCTTGGGATAGAATTTGGGCGGTTCTTTGAACCTCCGATTGTGTTTTTCCTTTTCTACTTCAATTCTCATTTGTATACCTCCATAGGTTCTTTGTTTATTATAACATAATTTAACATACAGTGCAATTGTTATACTCGTTTTTTAGTATCTTTTCACTAATTTTTGAACTCCGTTTTTTCAGTATTTTCTTTGTGATGGTCTCTATTTATTCTACGTTTCATCTACACTATCCATTATCTCTTTGCATTCTTTCCAGCTTAGTACTTTCAAGCATTCATATTCTTCTGATAGTTTCTTTGCAATCTCTTTTGTGTTGTCTGCTGATTTCAAATCAGCTACAATTACATTTTTCAGATATTCTTCTCTTCCATATAATAGTTTGAATAATGTTGAACGCAAAAATCCTTCTATTTTGTCTTCTTGGTTCTTTGTTGCTATTATTAGGTATATTCCGTCTGATTTGAAGTTTGTATATGTGCTTATGTATATAATGTTTTTTACGATTTCAAATAAACCATAAAAAGCTAATGTCCAAAATATGGTATTTAGTATAAATTCCATTTTTTCTAGCCTCCTATGGTTTTATTATATGTTTATTTTTTATTTGTGTGATGTTTTTTTGCTCCGTCCCCAAAAACATCAAAAAAAATAAACTGCTATTTGTAATAACAGTTCATTTTTTATTAATTACATTAATTATATTAATTGTAATATTGCAACTTCTGCTCCGTCTCCTCTTCTTGGTCCAGCTTTGATTATTCTTGTGTATCCACCTACGTTTTTACCAGCGTAGTTTGGAGCTATTTCGTTGAATAATTTTGATGTTAAGTCAACACCGTTAACTTTATTTAATGTTTTCATCATTTTTCTTCTAGCGTTTAATCTAGATGGCATATCTTTTTGTCTTTTTTCAGTAGTTTCTTCTTTTACTACTTTTAGGTATTCTTTACCATTTTTGCTTTTTACTAATTCTGTTTCTTTGTTACCTTTTGCATCTAGTTTTGCTTTTACTACTTTAACGTCTACCATTTCGAAATTGTCTTTTTCTTTTATTGCAAGTGATATTAAACTATCAGCTATTGCTTTTACTTCTTTTGCTCTTGCAAGTGTTGTTTCAACTTTTCCGTGCATGATAAGGTCTGTTGTTAAAGTTTTAAGCATTGCCATTCTTATATCTGTTGGTCTACCTAATTTTCTATTTGTTGCCAATTTTTTCACCTTCCTATTCCTTTATTATTCGTCTTCGTCTGCAAAATTTAGTCCTAATGAACGTAATTTTGCTGTTACTTCATCAAATGATTTTTTACCTAAATTTCTTACTTTCATCATTTCAGATTCAGATTTATTTGTTAAGTCTTCAACTGTAGCAATTCCTGCTCTTTTTAGGCAGTTGAATGATCTTACAGATAATTCTAATTCTTCTATTGACATTTCTAATACTTTTTCTTTTTTAGATTCTTCTTTTTCTATCATTACTTGTGTATTTTTTGCAGCTTCTGATAGATCTATAAATAATTCTAAATGTCCTGTCATTACTTTTGCGGCTAAGCTTAATGCTTCATGTGCTTTTATGCTTCCATCTGTCCAAACTTCTATTGTTAGTTTGTCATAATCTACCATTTGTCCAACTCTTGTGTTTTCTACTTGATAGTTTACTTTTTTTACAGGTGTATAGATTGAATCTATTGGAAGTACTGATATGTCTTGGTTTGGTTTTTTATTTTTTTCGGCTGAGTTGTATCCTCTACCTCTGTCAGCTGTCATTTCTATTTTTAGGCTTCCACCTTCAGAAACTGTAGCTATATGTAAGTCTGGATTTAGTATTTCAACTGTTCCATCTGATATGATGTCACCAGCTGTAACTTCTCCTTCTCCTTTGAAGTCTATTCTTAGTGTTTTTTCTTCAACTTCATCAAATTTTAATCTTACATTTTTTAGGTTTACAATTATTTCTGGTACATCTTCTACTACATTTGATATTCCTGAAAATTCATGTAATACTCCATCAATTTTTACACTTGTTATACTACATCCAGGAAGTGATGAAAGTAAAATTCTTCTTAAAGAATTTCCTATTGTTACTCCATAACCTCTTTCTAATGGTTCACATACAAATTTTGCATAGTTCTTTGTATCGTCAACCTCTAGACATTCAATATTTGGCTTTTCAAATTCTATCATTTTTACCTCCTAATATTTGAGAACTGCTCTCAAACTTTTTAAACTATTTAGGTTTTTCTTAAAGTAAATTCTAAAAGTTTTTATTAACCCTTTTATATTACTTATAATTATTATTTTGAGTAAAGCTCTACTATTAAATGTTCTTCAATTGGAATATCAACATCTTCTCTAGACGCTAATCTGATTACTTTACCACTTAATTTTTCGCTGTCTTTTTCAAGCCAAGCAGGTACTGGTCTTTTTGCTGATTCTTCTACATTGATTTTTATAGTAGCGTTGTCTTTTTTGCTTTCTCTAACTGTGATTACATCTCCTGCTTTTACTAGGTAAGATGGTATATCTACTCTTTTTCCGTTTACTTCGAATTGTGCGTGATTTACAAATTGTCTTGCTTGTGCTCTTGATGTTCCAAATCCTAATCTGTAAACTACGTTATCTAATCTACTTTCTAATATTTGTAATAAGTTTTCACCTGTTACACCTTTTTTATTAGAAGCCATTTCAAAGTATTTTCTAAATTGTTTTTCTCCAACTCCATAATATGCTTTTGTTTTTTGTTTTTCTCTTAATTGAGTACCGTATTCAGAAAGTTTTGCTCTTTTTTGTCCGTGTTGTCCTGGTGCATAATTTCTTCTTGAAATACTACATTTGTCAGAATAACATCTTTCACCTTTTAAGAACAATTTTTGTCCTTCTCTACGGCATCTACGACATTGCTCGTCTTTATATCTTGCCATTTTTTTACTCCTTTCCTTTGACAGTGGGATTTTCTTTTATCCCGTTTATATTTCGTTTATTTTACACTCTTCTTCTTTTTGGTGGTCTACATCCGTTGTGTGGTATTGGTGTTACGTCTTTTATTGCACTTATTTCTAAACCTGCTGTTTGAAGTGCTCTAATTGCAGCTTCTCTTCCAGCTCCTGGTCCTTTAACAAATACTTCAACTGATTTTAAACCATGTTCCATTGCAGCTTTTGCAGCTGTTTCTGCAACTTGACCTGCAGCGAATGGTGTGCTTTTTCTTGAACCTTTGTATCCTAGTTCTCCAGCACTTCCCCATGCTATTGCATTTCCTTGTGTATCTGTAATTGTAACTATTGTATTATTAAAACTAGAATGAATATGAGCTGCACCTTTTTCGATGTTTTTTCTATTTCTTCTAGCTACTTTTTTTGTTGTTACGTTTTTAGCCATTTTGCTTTTTCCTCCTCTTCAAAATTTTAATTCTGAATTTTTCTATTTTTTAGATTTGCTAACTAACTTTCTAGGACCTTTTCTAGTTCTAGCATTAGTTTTAGTTCTTTGACCTCTAACTGGTAATCCTTTTCTATGTCTTAATCCTCTGTAGCATCCGATTTCTGTAAGTCTTTTGATGTTTAATGCTACTTCTCTTCTTAAATCACCTTCAACAGTATAAGCTTCGTCAATTACTTTTCTTATATCGTTTACTTGATCATCTGTTAAGTCTTTTATTCTAGTATCTGGGTTTACTCCAGCTTTTTCAAGAATTTTTCTAGAGCTTGATACACCTATTCCATAAATGTATGTAAGTCCTATTTCTACTCTTTTTTCTTTAGGTAAGTCTACTCCTGCTATACGAGCCATATTTTTTTGCACCTCCAAAATATTTTTTTGTTTTTATTATTAGTTGTTTTTAGCTTTCTAAAGGTGAAATGCACTAGCGTTTACTCTAGCCTCTTTAGAATTCTTCAAAACATATATATAAACACAAATTTGATATGTAACCCCTAAAATGTTTTTCAGGGTTCACAGCCGCTACCTAATTTGTGTTGTTAACTTGTTTAAGGAATTAACCTTGTCTTTGTTTGTGTTTAGGGTTTTCGCATATAACTCTAATTACACCTTTTCTTTTTATTACTTTGCATTTATCGCATATTGGTTTTACTGATGGTCTTACTTTCATTACCTAGCACCTCCTTGGTTTGCTTTGTTAATATATTTTTGGGTTAATTTTTTACTTCATTTGTTTATTTAGCTCTCCATGTAATTCTTCCTCTTGTTAAGTCATATGGTGAAAGTTCTACTTTTACCTTGTCCCCAGGTAATATTTTAATGTAGTTCATTCTTAATTTACCTGATATATGAGCTAATATTTGATGTCCATTTTCAAGTTCTACCTTGAAGTTTGTGTTTGGTAAGGCTTCTACTACTGTGCCTTCTACTTCTATAACATCTTCTTTTGCCAATTTTTTCCCCTCCTATTAAGAGTTTTATAGTAGTCATTATGTAAAATTTGGCAATTACACATAATAACTACTATATTATACATCATCATTTAAGGATTGTCAACACTTCTGGTTCTTTTTCTGTAATTAAAATTGTATTTTCATAATGAGCTGCTAAAGAACCGTCTTCTGTAACAATTGTCCAACCGTCGTCAAGCTCTAAAATATTAGGCTTTCCTTCTATAACCATTGGTTCTATTGCAAGAGTCATACCAGGTTCTAATCTAATTCCCTTTCCTGCTTTTCCATAGTTTGGAATTCCTGGGTCTTCGTGCATTTCTCTGCCAATTCCGTGACCTTGAAATTCTCTTACAACTGAATATCCTTGTGAATGAACATATTCTCCAATTGCATGACATACATCACCAATTCTGTATCCTGGTTTTGCATATTTTATTCCTTCAAAAAATGCTTGTTTTGTAACTTCTACTAATCTTCTTGCTTCTTTTGATACATTTCCTATCATAAATGTTCTTGCTGCGTCTCCGTTAAATCCATTTTTTAGGGCTACTGTGTCTATGCTTACTATATCTCCATCTTTTATAATCTTATTTTTTGTTGGTACACCATGTATTACTTCGTCATTAATTGATACACATATTGATGCTGGATATGGTGGAACACCTTTTATTCCAATGTCATATCCTTTTTCTGCTGGAATTGCACCTTCTGCTCTTATAATTTTTTCTGCTATTTGGTCTAATTCCCATGTTGTCATTCCTGGTTTTATTTCTTTTTCTAATTTTTCGTATAAAACGGCTACAACTCTACAAGCTTCTCTCATTAGTTCTATTTCTTTTTTTGATTTGATTGTTACCATTTTGACGCCTTCTTTCTAATTCTTTTAAAAATTTTCTTCTATATATTTAACTACATCTTCTGCTACGTCTTTTCCTAATTTATTGATGCTTTTGCTAACTACTGCTGAATATAACTTTCCTTTTTTCTCATAGTATTCTACAAGTGGGCTTGTTTGCTCAAAATAGCTATTTAGTCTTGACTTTACAGTTTCTACTGTATCATCTTTTCTTTGTACTAGTTCTGAACCGCATTTGTCGCATATTCCTTCTTGTTTTGGTGGGTTTAGTTGTAGGTTGAAAATTGTTTTACATTCTTGGTTTGAGCATACTCTTCTATTTACTATTCTCTCTATTATTTCTTCTTCTGGTGTTGTTAAATTTATTACTATATCTACTTTTTTATTTTCTTTTTCTAACATTTTGTCCAATTCTTCTGCTTGTTTTACTGTTCTTGGGAAACCGTCTAGTATAATTCCATTTTGTACATCTTTTTCTTGTAGTCTGTTTTCTACTAAGCCTATTGTTACATCATCTGGAACTAATGCTCCTTTTGATGTATAGCTTTCTGCTAGCTTTCCTAATTCAGTTCCTTCTTTTATATGTTTTCTAAAAATGTCTCCTGTTGATACTTGTGGTATTTGTAATCTTTCTGCTAAAATACCTGCAATTGTCCCTTTACCTGTTCCTGGTGCTCCTAACATAATAATATTCATATTTTTTATATCCTCCTTGTCAAAAAATTTCGCCCCTAATTTTGTTAGAGGCTTGCTTCCTTTTTTAACATTTACATTTTAGCTTATTTGTTCAAATTTGTCAATCACATATTTACAGTTTTCATCATTATATGTTATAATTATTATCGTAAAGTAAAAATAGATGGAGGTATAAATATGTCACTAGTATATGAAGATGAAACAAATCAAGCTCTTTTTCAAAATAATTGTTTAGCACTTACTATTAGAAAAGAATATCAAATTCAAACAACATACAAAATATTTAATAAAAGCTTAACAGTTAGTTTTAAATCCATATTTGCTGGCGCTATATTAACAATATTAAATATATTTATTTAAATTTCTTATCTAATTTTTGAATTTGTTTTTGAGTATAAATTACAAATTCATTTTTTTCGCCCACTTGACCTATATGACTACTATATCTAGTAATTTCTTCTTTCAACTTTTTTAGTTCTTCCTTGCTTTTTACTTTTTTGAATAGTGGTTTAAAATATTCTGTATAACATAATTTTTGTACGGCTAAAAAGTGATTTTGAATTTCTCCGAGTATATATTTTTATTCTTTTTTCTAGAGCTCTTTTATTTTTTGTTTTTTTAAGCTCTCTTCTATCATTAGCAATTTGATCTCTTGCATTCATCATTTTATCAAATGAATTTCTTAAAAAGCCATATGATTTTTTTCCAGCGAATTTTTCAAAAGCTTCTTTAAAGTCATCTGTGTTCTCTAATATGCTTGTTAGTAATTCTTTGTACCCTAATACATATGTTATTTGTTGTAATAGTGCACACAATATTGGAAAGGATTGATTTTCAATCGCTTTTACTTTTATTCCAAAGTAGTTTGTGTTTTCCTGTTTCTTATTAAATACTAATGAAATTATTAGTTGTATAGCAACCTCGTTTATGGCAAGGCCAGTTATTTTGTATCCATGCAGTTTGCATAGCCCCATTTGTTCTGGCATTGCCCCTATGTTATTTTCTTGGTTGCATTGTATGTAGTGAATTATCTCATGAAACATTATTTCATCTATTTCTTTTATATTTTCTTCATCTCTCATATAAATTGAGTTTGTAGAAACTATATAATTAACATTTGTATATTGTTCTGGTATTTTTGCTAAATACATTTTTGATTTTACAATATGTTCATACATATAGTTTCCGTCAAAATCAACCATTATTGTCTCTATCTTTTTTATAACTTCTGTTGCAATTTGCTCTATTTCAACTTGTGTAAGTTCTCTGATAGGTTTTATATTATATCTTTTTAGTTCATGATTTTTTTCCATATGGCTATCCTTTCTTCATAAACTTTGTTAATGCTTTTTGTAATTCTTTAAAATCTATTGGTTTCGATATGTGTTCATTCATTCCAGCCTTTTCAGCCTGAATTATATCATCTGCAAATGCGTTTGCTGTAACTGCTAATATTACTACACTTCTTGCATCTCTTCTTGGTAATTTTCTGATGCACGATGTTGCTTCATATCCGTCCATAACAGGCATTTGTACGTCCATTAATATTGCGTCAAAATATCCTTCTACACTGTTTCTGAATATGTCTACTGCTTGTTTTCCGTCGAATGCTTGTGTTATTTTTACTCCTTGCATTTCAAGTATTTCTGTTGCAATTTCCATATTTAACTCGTTATCTTCTACAAGTAGAATTCTTTTTCCTTTTAATTCTTGTAACTCTTCTTTGCTTTCTTCTTTGTTGTCTTCTTCTATTCCTTTTATTGTTTCTAGTGGTAATACTATTGAAATTTCGCTACCCTTTCCTGGTTCGCTGTTTATTTCTATTTGTCCATTTAATGTTTGTACATTGTTTTGTACAATTACCATGCCTAGTCCTGTTCCGCTCATTTCTTCTGAATGGAATCTAGTTTCTCGTTCAAATGGTACATATATCTTTTTCAAAAATTCTTTACTCATTCCAATTCCGTCATCTACTATTCTAAATGTATATTTAGAAACAAATTTACCCTCAATTTCATTTATTTCAACACGTACGTTTCCACCTTTTCTTGTGTATTTTAATGCATTTGATACTATGTTATTTATAATTTGTCTTATTTTTCCCCAGTCGCTTAAAACATAGTCATGTTTTATGTTGCATTCAATTTCAAAGTTTTTATGTTGTATAAATGCTTGTTCTTTAAATACCATAAGTGTATCTTCTAATGATTTTGCAATATTAAATTGAGTTTTCGTAATTAATGGCATATTTTCTTCAATTCTAGAAACTTCTAGTATGTTGTTTATAAGTTCTAATAATTGTGAACTTGATATGTTTATTTTTCTTAAATAGTCCATTACTCTTTCTTTGTCATCAGGTTGAGATATTGCCATGTTAGAGAAGTTTATAATCGCATTTAGTGGTGTTCTCATATCGTGAGACATATTTGAGAAAAATCTGTTTTTGGTTTGCGTTGCTGATCTCATTGCTGTAAGTGATTCTCTTAAAACTTCTTTTTCTTCTAATTCCTTCTCTTTTCTTGCATCTGCGTCTTGGAATGCAAATATAACTTCTGTTCTATTTTTTCTTACATATTCTTCGCTATATAACATTCTAACATTTACCCATTTAAATTCGCTGTTAAATGCTCTTCTAAAGTCTCCACCAAAGCTTTTTACATTATTTTTCACTAATCTACGTATATTTTCTATTGAGAATGTTTCTTTAAATTCTTCATATGCTTCTTTTTCCATTATATTTTGAGTGAACTCAACAAATGAGTTGTAATCTCCTGTTTGTGGAATAGCTTGTATGTATTCTGTGCCCTTTAGTATTGTATATTCTTCTTTTTCAAAATCTACTAGGTAAAGTGCGTAATATGAGTCACTTAGCACGTTTGTTATTCTTGAGTATAAAGATTTTCCTTTTTCTGCTCTTCTTTCTGAAAATGCTAAATATAATATTAAAATTGAGAATAGTACTGTAGTGCTATAATAAGCAATTAATATAACTCTAGTGCTGTTTAACATATCTCCATATGATGTTTTTACAAGAATTCTCCAGCCATTGTATGTTTCTATTGTATATAGTCCTGCTTTTGGGCTTAATTTATCTTCCTCTAAAGATAAATTAACAATTTCTTCTTCTTTAATCTTTAGCTTTGAATATATTTCATCTATATGTTTTTCTTCTTCATTTGTTTTTGTATTTTGCTCGCTATCACCTTGGTGTATTATATTTCCTACTGAATCTGTTATGTAGTAACTTGTACCTTTAGGGAATATTTCTATGTCTGACCATGTTGCTATTTTTTCTGGGAAAATGTCTATTGCTAATATATCATTTGTATCTGCTATTTTCATTGTTGCTGTTACTATTGGCTCTTTTGTTTCGCTAGAATAACGAGCATTTGTGTATACTATTTCACCATTGTTTGCCTCTTTAACTTTTTGATACCATTCAGTTTTAGTATAATCTTGTTCGTTTTGTTCATTATCAGGTGAATAATATTTATTGTCTATTACAGCATATATTTTTGCATCTTCTACTTCTAGTATTTTTCCATAATTGTTAATAACTTTTTCTAATTGGTCTTTATTTATATTTCTTCTATTTTCTTCTTTTATTTCTTGTATTTTAACTGCTACTGTTTTTAGTAACGCTTCATTTTTTCTAAGATATGTTTCTTGTGTTGATTTTATTTTTTGTGGTATTTCTCCTCCCATATCTTCTAAACTATTTGTAAATTGTCCACTTGCCGTTACTAAAAGAACTGCACCTATTATAAATCCAACTAATAAAAAAGCTGTTATTAAAAATTTGTGATTTTTTCTATCTATTTCTTTTCTTATTTTTTGCATTATTTTCACCCTTTCATTAATTTATATTTGTAATTACTGTTATAGTGTTTTTATAATCTTCTTGCAATCTCTGATAGATTTCTTGTATATTTTCATATTGTTTGTTTCTTATTGTTTGTACAAGTTCATTGCTAATAGAAAATAAATTTTCTAGACTTAGATTACCTGCTACTCCTTTTAGTGTGTGTGCTTTTTTCTCGATTTCTTCGTAGTCGCCTTTTTCCCATGCTTGTTCTAGTTCTTTGTAAGTATTTTCTTGTAAAAATCTTTTTAAAAAACGTTGATATATTGCTTCTGAACCGCCAAATCTAGTTAATGCTGCATTATAATCAATGTTTAATTCTTTACTTGCTTCTTGCAGATTCATTTTTCTACACATCCCCTTTTTTTGGTTTTATTCGCCTATTATATTATCATAAATTTTGTTTTTTTTCAATATAGTAAAACGCAAAATTCCTGCCAATGGGGACACTTTTCTTCAACTTTGCAAACCTTCTGCCCCTGCCTCTGAGCATATATGTGTTGATTTT
>CANBES010000028.1 GCA_947367845.1 uncultured Clostridium sp.
TGATTTTTGGTTATCATTAAATATTTGATAATGTTTCCACCTTTACAACCATTTGCACCAAAGCAATAAAATGTATTGTTGTCTTTACAATACCTTAAGCAGTCATTATGCCCACATATTTTACAATTTTTAAAACACGTCCAATTATCAGAACTACTAGAAACTTCGTTTCCGTCTTGTATCATATACTGTTTTAGGTCATATTCTGCTATTAACTGTTTTAAGTCCTTAACTACTGTATAATCTGTTTCAACTTCTGTTTCTGCTTCTGGTTTAACAACTTTTATAATGTCCTCTAAAGTAATTCGTGCTTCTGGATCAACTATCTTTACTTCCTTATTAGTTCCATAAAATAGTCTTGATAAGTCCTTACAGCTTTTATCTGCTTGAGGTAAAAGGTCTATCAATGTTTTTATTATAAGTTTTGCTTCTCCCTGATTATATGTAGGTTTTTTAAGTAAAAACAATAACCTAAATTTAGGTTTATCTTCCATACTGCTAAAAGTATAATAATAAGCAAATACCTTAATGCCTTTATCATTTAATAAAGTTATAGCTTCATCTGGTGTTAATATTTCTCCCTCTGCTTCATTATCAATATCAAGACAAAATAATTGTTGTTGTACCCAGTTTTCATTCTTTGTGCCATTCTCAAGAACAGCAGGTGTAAAGGTATAACCTTTACCAATACACTCAACTATTTCATTTATTGCATATTCCTTTTGTGCTTCTGGTTTAGCAAGTCTGATTTTAATACAAGCTGTTTCCTTACTATCAGGTTTATTGATATAAGGTTTGTTATCTATAAGTAACTTAATTTTATTTTGTTCCATAATAAAATCACTCCTTTATAATTAATTATTTCTTGAGCAAGTTTGGATAACTCTACTTCCTGCTTCTTTTAGTTTGATACCATGAGATTAGCGCATTTAACTCACATACTTTTTGCTTTCCGATAGTCCTCACTAGGAAATGTTGGGTCATTAAATATGTCCTGTGCTGTCTTAATACTGCAATTTCTAATAGTTGCAAATTCTGATACACCGTATAAACCTAATCATTTTTGTTTTGTTTTCATCAAGCAGTTTCATTTTCTCAAGTAGTTCATCTACTTTTTTAATGTTTAAATCAATATCTGTGTCTACGTTTACAGTCATTTTCAATATACCTCCTTAAAAAATATTCCAAAATCTATTGACTTTTGCTTCTAACAGCATTATAATATCAAGCAAATATAGATGTCAACAACATTAAACAATAATAGGAGGTATTTTTTAAAAATGAATAAAATGATAACAAATGTTAGCGAACAAGAAAAAAAAGGAAGTATTGAGATGTTTCAAAAAAGATTGAAAGAAGCACGACTTAATTCTAGTTTAAAATCTAAAGATGCTTTAGCAAAAGCAGTTGGTGTAAATAGGGCTACGATCACTAATTACGAAACAGGTGAACGAAAACCTGATATAGATAGGTTTATTGACCTTGCTCATACTCTTAATGTATCATACGACTACTTACTAGGATCTTCAAACACTCCAATAAGGGAATATCACGATACAAAAGAGATGACAGGCTTACCAGATAATGCAATAAAGGAATTAAATAACTTTGTGAAAGAAACAAAAGATGAAACAGGACTTAAAGAAGTTGCTATTGATATACTTAAAACAATAGGTTATTTAATAGAAAAAGAAGAAGAATATCATATTTTTCGTACGATTTCATATTTCTTATTTCATACTTATGAAACAACAGATTTGCTAGGGCAAGAATTTGTGGAAATACCAGATACAACAGGTGCTACTCGTTTAATTCCTGTTTCTGATTTATACAATGCGTCTATACTAGAAATTGGACGACAATTAAATCGTTTGAAAGAAGACAAAGATGCTGAAAATAAGACCATGAATAACAAAAAGAAAAAATAAATGTTATACTATTGGTAAAAAAGGAGTAAATTCATGGAAAAAGCTAATAATGAAGAAATTTATAAAAGACTTGGACTAACTGAAAAATCAATTGAAGTATTGGAAGATTTAAAAACTAGAGGAGATAAAGCAACTACAAATAAAAGAGCTTTTGCAAAAAGAATTGAAACTATTAACTGTTTATTAGAAAATGAAGATAAATATGGTATTTTTGGGTATATCTCTCTGTTTTTATGGGATGAGTATAAAGGTGTATTTGAAGTATTAGAAATGAATTCAGGGAAAACACTTTGTTTTACCGCTTCTAAACTACAAAATACTTTTATGTTTGATATTGAAAAAAATTTAAACAAATTAAAAGAACACATAAAAGATAAAAAAATTAAATAAAAAGAGGGAATATTTTTTGTATAGTTATCCAGACTTGCTCAAAAAATACTCCCACATTGAAAATCAAAAAGTGATTTCCTATATTTAATTATAGTATAAAAATCACTTTTTGTAAATAAGGAGTGATTTTATTATGGAAAAGAATAGAAGAAATGAAAAAACAAAACAAGTTGGAAATGGCGAAGGGACACTATATAAAAGTAAGGCTTTAGGGTGTTTGGTGTTCCAATATTATGATACAAACGGAAAAAGACAAACTATGAAACAAAAGAAAAAAGAAAGTAAAACAGACTTTAAGGCTAGAGTTACAGAAGTAAAAAATAGTTTGAACAATGGTACTTACATAGGTAAAAGTTCTGAAACAGTTGTAACTATTGCTAAACATCATATAGAATTAAAATATGCAGATGGTACAACAAGTGCTAGGAGTTATAGGCGAGATTTATCTACCCTTAACCAATTAGAAAAAACTTGTAGCAATTTTTGTTATCTTCCTATACAACAAGTAACTATAAAACATATAGAAGATGCAAAAAAAGAAATAAGGACATACTCCAATGCAGTAATTGATAAAATTTGGCAAATGCTTCGTAAAGTATTTAAAATTGCATGTTCTCCCTCAAGAAAAATATTAATATATAATATAATGGAAGATATAAACTTAAAAAAGCCTATATCTAATACACCAAGTAAAAAAGTAAAGCCTATAACTAAAACAGAATGTGAACGATTAACTCATATTCTCGACAATGAAGAAAGAAATCATAAATATAGAAATATACTTAAACTACACCTTATAGCAGGATCAAGAATTGGCGAAACCCTTGCACGTTCCGAAGATGATTACAACGAAGAAGATGATACATTTAATGTATGGAATACATTAACACAAGATGAGAATTTTCATGTTATTTGGAGTGAACATACAAAAACATATAATAAACTTACTGGAATAGATGAGGGACAAAGATTTTTACCTTTAGATAACCCTATATTTTCAGAAATAGTTGACATTGTAAAAGAAGAAAAAGCAAAAAAGGTTAAAAGTATAAATAATGTTCACAATGTTTTATTTTGGGATTACGAAAAAGATTTTTTTGTTACACCCTCTGAAATTAATTCATGGTTAGATAGACTGGAAGCAAAATACCATATACTAGATAAAGATGATAAAGAAAATCTAACAACCCATAGGATACGACACTATGCAATAACACATTGGGCAGAATTAGGTATTCCAAAAAGAGTTATTCAATATCTTGCAGGACATGTTGACGGAAGTGATATAACTGATGATGTTTACATTGACACACCTTTTGATTTTGTAAAAAGTACATTGTGTAAAATATCTTAAAAATTTTCTACTGCATTACTACTGCATTAATTTATATGAAAAAAGATACATCAAATGCTTATATTTCAAGCAAAATGTATCTTTTTATTTTGGTTGGGCTGGCTAGATTCGAACTAGCGCATGGTAGAGTCAAAGTCTACTGCCTTACCGCTTGGCTACAGCCCAATATAAAATTAAATGGGGTGGAAGATGGGACTCGAACCCACGGTCTCCAGTGCCACAAACTGGCGCGTTAACCAACTACGCTACATCCACCATTGTTCACGTGCACCTTTAAACCTCGAGCACATTTAATATTATAACCAATTTACACCCCATTTGTCAACTGTTTTTTTAAAATTTTCTTTTAAAATTAAATATATCTATTTAAATAAGAGTTTAAGCTCTTATTATTTTTATTGTGCTGTTGATAAATTATCTGGACCAATACCATATTGAGAATACAACCAATTCATATAATTAAATGGTTCTAAGGTCTTTGGTTCACCATAATTCACACCATTTGTTTCAACTTTAATTGATGTGATTTTTACTGGTTCTACTGGTGTACTAACTTCTGAATTTGCTGAACTTTCTTCACTTTCAGTTCCTTCTGTATTAGCTTTTACTTCAACTTCTTCTATTTTATGTACTACATCCATACCTTCAATTACTTTACCAAAAGATGTATAGTATCCATTTAATGATGTTGTTTCTTTTGTCATAATAAAGAATTGTGAACTTCCTGAGTTATAAGACTCTTCTGCCAAGCTTTGAGAATATTGAGTATAGTCATTTCTTGCCATACCAATAACCCCTTCTTCAAATTTCAATTTATTGTTAACTCCATTTGATATAAATTCACCTTTTATTGTGTATTCTTTATCTTCTCCACCGTCTTTCAAGTCTGCTAATGTTGCTGATCCACTTCCTGTTCCTGCTTTATCTCCACCTTGTATCATAAAGTCTTTTACTACTCTGTGGAAAGTTAATCCGTCATAAAATCCCCTGTTTGCAAGTGTTACAAAGTTTGCCACTGTTTCTGGTGCTATATCAGGATATAATTCAATTTTAATTGTTCCAAAATTTTCTACTTCCATTGTGGCTATTGGGTTTTCAACTTTCATAGTTGCTTTTTTGTAGTATCCATATCCTACTGTTACTAGTAATATTATTACTAAAATTAATGCAATTATCCATATAATGTTTTTTGTTTTCATCTTTCTTCTTCCTTTCTTCTTTAAAGCTTTTGCTTCTGTTTATTTATAATTTTAAATTAAATTATCAAAAATAAATTGTTCTTGCATTCTTTTTAATGATTGTTTTATTGTTCTTGCCCTTACTTCTCCTATTCCGTCAACATCATCTAAACTTTCTATATCAGCTGCTAATATGTGTTGGAATGATTTGAATGAACCAATTAGATTTTCAACTATGTTGCTTGGCATTCTTGGTATTTTGTTTAATATCCTATACCCTTTTGTATAAACTCCAACTTCGTCATAATTATCAAATGTTTCATATCCTAATAGTTTTGCTATTACTGTTTCTCTTGATAGTTCTTCATATTCTAGTTCATCTAATTTTTCTATAACTTTCTTAGGTGTTATTTTCTTTTTACCTGGTACAATATAATCTTTTATAATAAGTTCTTCTTCTTTTTCTAGTCCACCTATTAACTCTTCAAGCTGCATTTTTACAAGCCTTCCATCGTTTCCTAATTCATATATGTGTCTTTGTATCTCTTCTACTATTTTCATAACCATTTCAGCTCTTTGAATTGCGACAATTACATTTTGTAATGTTACTATATCATTAAATTCATATTCATTCAAGATATTTAGCTTATTATCAAATACTTTTTTATATTTTTCCAATGTTTGAATGGCTTGGTTTGCTTTATTTAAGACCACATCTGTATCTTCTAGTATATACCTGTCATTCCCCTTAAAAACTGTAATTATACTTCTTCTTTGTGAAATACTTATTACTAATTCTCCTGTTTGCTTTGCTGTTCTTTCAGCAGTTCTATGCCTTGTACCTGTCTCTAATGTTGATATTTCATGTGATGGTATTAGTTGTGCATTTGCATATAATATTTTCTTTAAATCTCCACTTAGCACTATCGCTCCATCCATTTTTGCTAACTCATATAATTTTGATGAAGAATAATCTTCATTTATTGTAAATCCGCCGTCAACTACTTCTTTTAATACTTCGTTTTTATCTGTAATTAATAATAAAGCACCTGTTCTTGCTCTTAAAATGTTTTCTAGTCCGTTTCTTATTGGGGTTCCTGGCGCAATTAGTTTCAAAATTTCTGTAATGTTGTCTTCCTTGCCTGTTCTCAACTCTAATTCTCCTTTCTGTCCATTGGGACATTTGGGGACGTTTCCTTTTGGACATTTTGTCCATTTTGGGACACATCTCTGTTTCCAATTTTTATTTTAACCCAACTTTTTTCATTGCTTCATTAATGTTTCTGACGCCTATTATATCTAATTTGTATTTATCTTTCAAGTCTTTTTTATTACTTTCTGGAATTATACAACTTTTAAATCCTAACTTTTCTGCTTCTTTTAGTCTTTTTTCTATTAAATTAATTCTTCTTACTTCTCCTGTTAGCCCAACTTCTCCTATTATTATCATATCTTTTGGTATTGCTATATTTTTGAAACTTGATGCTGTTACTAACATTATTCCTAAATCGATTGATGGCTCACTTATTTTTAGTCCACCAACTACGTTCAAATACACGTCTTGTGAACCTAACATTAATCCTGCTTTTTTCTCTAAAACTGCAATTAATAGTGATAGTCTGTTATAGTCTATCCCATTTGCTGTTCTTTTTGGATATCCAAATACTGTTTGTGATGTTAGTGCTTGTAACTCTACTAAAATTGGTCTTGTTCCTTCCATACTTGATACTATGCATGAACCTGCTGGGTTGTCTTCTCTTTCTGAAATTAGTATGTCTGATGGGTCTGAAATTTCACACATTCCTTCTTCTCTCATCTCAAACATTCCAATTTCATTTGTAGAACCAAATCTGTTTTTTACTCCTCTTAAAATTCTATATGAAAAATATCTTTCTCCTTCTAAGTATAAAACTGTATCTACCATATGTTCTAAAACTCTTGGCCCTGCTATGTTTCCTTCTTTTGTAACATGACCTATTATTATTGTTGTTATTGCTCTTGATTTACAAACTCTCATCACTTGACCAGTAATTTCTCTTACTTGGCTGACACTTCCAGCGGCTGCTGTAATATCATCTGAATACATTGTTTGGATAGAGTCAATGATTACTAGCTTAGGGTTCATATTTATGATTGCTTGGTTTACTATATCTATATTTGTTTCTCCTAAAAACATTATATTTTCGTTATTAATACCAAGCCTATCTGCTCTTAACTTTATTTGCTCTGCTGACTCTTCCCCTGAGACATATAGAACTTGTCCTTCTCCTTTGATTTTATCACAAATTTGTAAAATTAGTGTTGATTTACCTATCCCTGGTTCTCCACCTAATAAAACTAGTGAACCTTTTACCAATCCACCACCTAATACTCTATCTAACTCTCCAAAGCCTGTATGTGTTCTTAGAGTTTCTTTTGCTACATATGAGCTAAGCTTTTGTGGTGTTGCTATTTCGCCTGCATTTTTCGCTTTATCTTTTCCTTTTGTTTCTACTATTGTTTGCTCGTAGAAACTGTTCCAACTGTTACAGGCTGGACATTTTCCTAGCCATTTTGCAGATTCGTTTCCACATTCACTACATACAAATATTGTCTTATTTTTTGCCATTTTTTCCTCCTTGGGACATTTGGGGCATTAGCCTCTTTCCTTTCTTATTGTTTAATTTTTTGCCCCTATTTACGTTAAAAAGTATAGCACAAATTTTTCAATCTTACTATACTTTTTCATAAATTCATTAAATTTTCACATTTTGGTAGATGTGTCCCAAAGTGGACAAAATGTCCAAAAGGAAACATACCCAAATGTCCTATTTTCTTTTTCCAAATGTTACTTCTTGGAATAAGAAGTCATGTACTTTTTCCCATGTTATTTCTTGGTGTAAAAATTCATTTATTTCGTCTTCTACTTTTTGTTGATATGGTGTTAATTCTACTTTTATTTCTTTGTTCCAATCAATTTCTTGTAACCAGAATGCTTTGAATTTTGTCCAAAAACCTGTTTTTGCTGGTAATGCTGAATTTCTGATTGTTCCAGCTTCTATTCCTTCTATGCCAATTCCACCGTTTGCATTTTCTACTGGGTTTCCACCGTTTCCGTTTAATTCAACTCCACCAAATACTCCTGAGATTTTGTTTTCTGCTCCTATTTCTGCCATTTTATTTTCCTCCTTTGTGTTTTTACATCTTCTTTTTTATTTATACTATATTTTTTTGTTTTTATCAAGTAATTTTTCTTTTTATTATATTAAATATTTGTTACACAATTATTACAATTTCATTACTTTCCTTTTTTATTTTCCTTGTTACTATCACACTTATTACTTTTACTTTTTCTTCAAAATGTGTTCCAAAGTGGACAAAATGTCCAAAAAGAAACGTCTCCAATAGCCCCAATGGACATTTTTCAATTTTTCCTGTATAATAATAGCAGTATGAATTTAGGAGATTTATTATGAACACATATTTAGATAAATTAGAATTTAATAAAATATTAGAAAACTTAGAAAAATATTGTACAACACTTCAAGGAAAAAATTTAGTACTTAGCCTTCTGCCTAGCAATGTTACAAGCACAGTACAAAGTTTATTAAGTGAAACTGAAGAAGCTGTGAATTTGAGTTATAGAAATTCTATGCCAAGCTTTTATGAAATTAATCCAATTGATGTTGAACTAAAAAAACTTGAAAGTGGAATTTCTCTTTCTTGTGGCGAACTTTTAAATTTAAATAAAATTTTCAAAAGTGCTTGTAATTTGAAAGAGTATTTTAATAAAGATTTTTTAGATTTAAACGATTATCCAATTTTATCGAATTTATTTGAAAAACTTTATTTTAACAAAAATATTATGGATAAGATAGAAGATTGCTTATTAGATGAGAATACTATTGATGACAAAGCTTCTTCTACCTTGCAAAATATAAGAAAGAAGAAAAGAAATTTAGAGTTAGATATTCGTGAGAAATTAAATACTATGGTACATTCTTCTAGCTATTCTAAATATATACAAGAAAACATTATTACTATTCGTAATGAACGTTTTGTAATTCCCGTAAAAGAAGAGTATCGTTCACAGATAAAAGGTTTTGTACACGATATTTCAAATGCTGGTTCTACTGTATTTATTGAACCTATTGCGATTTTTGAGATGAATAATAATTTAAGCAAATTGAAAATTGAAGAAGAAATTGAAATAGAGAAAATTTTACAAGAACTCAGCTTATTGTTTGTGCCTTATATAGAAGAACTTCAAACTTCTCTTGATTTTATTGGAAGATTAGACTTCGTTTTTGCAAAAGCAAAATATTCTAAAGAGATTAAAGGAATTACTCCAAAAATTAATAGCAAAAAAGAAATTAATTTAATTAACGCAAGACATCCACTAATTGCCAAAGAAAAAGCTGTTCCTATTTCTGTAAATTTGGGAATTAATTTTTCTACACTTTTAATTACTGGTCCAAATACTGGTGGTAAAACTGTTACTTTAAAAACTGTAGGGCTTCTTTGTTCTATGGCTTGTAGTGGCCTTAATATTCCAGCTGATGAAAAGTCTAGCATTTATGTTTTTTCTAATATTTTTTCAGATATTGGAGATGATCAAAGTATTTCAGATTCTTTGAGTACTTTTTCTTCTCATATGATTAATCTTGTTGAAATATTAAAAAATGTAACTGAAAATTCTCTTGTGTTAGTCGATGAGTTAGGTTCTGGTACTGACCCTATTGAAGGTGCAAATCTTGCTATTGCTATTTTGGCTCATTTAAAGGACATTGGTGCTTTAACTATTGCAACTACTCATTATCAAGAGCTAAAACAATATGCACTAGTTACTGATGGTTTTGAAAATGCATCTGTTGAGTTTGATGTTGCCACTTTAACTCCAACTTATAAATTGTTGGTTGGAATTCCTGGTAAGAGCAATGCTTTTGAAATTAGCAAAAATCTTGGATTGAATGAAAGTATTATTTCCAAAGCTAAATCTCTTATGACTTCTAATCAAGTTAACATTGAAGAATTACTTAAAAACATTTATGATAACAAAGCTGAAATTGAAAAGGAAAAAGCTGAAATTGATAATAAATTACAAAATATTTCAACTTTAGAAAGCAAATTAAAAACTGATTATGAGGTTTTAAAAAACAAAGAACAAGAAATCATTTCTAATGCTAAAATTAAAGCAAGAAATATTTTATTAGATGCAAAAGACGATGCAAACGAAATTATAAAACAGATGAATGCGCTTTCTTCTTCTGATAGAAAACTTGCTGATAATATGAGAAATAAATTAAATGAAAAAATAAAAAATACTACTAATACAAGTGAAACTGTAAATTCTTCTGAAAAAGCTTCAGTTATTAAACCTGAAAATATTAAACTTAATATGGAAGTGTTTGTTAGGTCTTTTGGACAAAATGGAATTGTAGTTTCTAATGTTTCAAAATCTAAAGAAGTTCAAGTTCAACTTGGTGCTATAAAAATAAATGCAAAATTAAGTGACTTGGAATTAGTAAAAACAAACTCTGCAAAGAAAACTCAAAAAGTTCAAACTTCTGGTTATGGTAGCTTTAATAAATCTAAAACTGTTAAGTCTGAAATTAATGTTATTGGTTTAAATGTTGAAGAAGCTATTTTTGTAGTTGATAAATTTTTAGATGATTGTAGTTTAGCTAAGCTTCAAACTATTCGCATTGTTCACGGAAAAGGCACTGGTAAATTAAAAAATGGTATTCATCAATTTTTGAAAACCAATTCTCATGTTAGCACTTATCGTTTAGGCACTTATGGAGAAGGCGAAACTGGAGTTACTGTTGTTACTCTTAAGTAACAGATTTTATATAAAAAGGACATCAAATAAATTGATGTCCTTTTACAACTTTTGAATCATTTTTCAGTACATTGCAAATTTTGCAATTCTTGCCATTTTGCATTTTGCTTCGCTTATTGCTGACAAAACTATTTGATAAGTAATTACAGATTCAATTAGTTCATCTGTCAATTGTTCAACATTGAGTTTAACAGCTTTAGTTACAGCTTCTTTCAATATTGATGAAATAACGTTATCCATTATTTCAATCTGAATAGCTTCTTTGTTGTTTTCTGAATATGCAAAATCTTCTAATAGAAGATTTTGCATATATTCTTCGTCAACAATTGCTTGAAGCTTTTCTCTGCTTTTTTTACCAAACACATTATCCGCAATTCGAATCCGCTTAATGTTATAAAGTACGTCAATTGATTTGTTTTGATTCATACAAGTCCTCCATATACAAGTTTATTCACTTGATATTGTTATTATAACATATATAAACTAATAAATCAATTGTATCTTTCGATTAGTACTACTGTTCTTCCGCTTCTTGTAGTCCCTGTGAACTCTTTTACAACAAATCTACCTTTTCCACGAATTGTAATTATATCCCCTAGCTTTATTGCCTTTGATAATTTTGTTTCGTTTTGACCATTAACAAAAACTCTTTCTTGTGCAATTATTTGGGCAGCTTTACTTCTAGAAGTTTTTGCTAAGTCTGATACAATATTATCAAGTCTTAATGATGGTACAATTATTTTTACTTGTTCCATATTAACTTCCTTTTTTCTTAAATCACTTATCTCTTCTATTGTTATTTCACTTTTTTCAAAACGTGTAAGAGAGTGTAATTCATTTTTTAAAATTTCTGCAAACTCTTCTACCACAATAATATCAGCTCCGTCATTTTGTACTAAGATATCACCTACTTTTTCTCTTTTTAGCCCTAACTTTACAATTCCACCTAAATAATTTCTATGTGCATATTTTCCGTGTTCTTCTTCTGGTAAGTTTACTCTTACTATTTTTAGCATTTTATTATAGTTCTTTTTAAGCATTTCTTCATTATATTTTTCTGGATATATTATTAGTATTTTTCTTTCACTGTCTTCATATCCACCATATAGTTGGTAGTTTTCGATTTTATTTTTTCTTAAAAAGTTTTGTACTAATGCTGTTTGATACATATCTAAAAATTCTGTTTTTTCAATCTTTTCACGTGTTTTAGAAAATTCCACTTTATCTAAAACTTGTGATAAGCACATCTTATCTTCTTGCTTTTTGTAATCTTTTAATAATTCTTGTTTGTTCATATCTAACCCTTTCTGAACTCTCTTTTGCTTGTTATATTTTATACATTTAGAGCATAATTTGAATTTACTATATCTCTGACTATACTTTGCACATCTTGTCCATATAATTTTTCTAGTTCATCCACTGTTCCGTGTTGTATGAATTTATCTGGATATGCATAGCTTTTAACATCTATATTTTCTAAGTTTTCATCTACTATTAGCTCTTTTACTGATGTTCCTAATCCATTAATTATTGTTCCATCTTCTATTGTTATTATTCTTCTTGTTTTTTCAATTGATGTTTTTATTGTTTCTTTATCTAATGGTTTTAAAAATCTTGCATTTATAACTTCAGTATCTATATTTTTCTCTTCTAACATTTTTGAAATAACTTGTGCTCTTTCAACTGTTTTTCCAATTGCTAAAAGCGTTATATCATTTCCTTGTTTTAAGATTTCTGCTTTTCCTAGTTCTATTTTTTCTTCTTGCTCAAATTTTTCTTTTCCTTCTCCGCCTCTTGGATATCTTATAACAACAGGTTTATTTAAAGCTACTGCAAATTCTAACATATCTTCTAGTTCTTTAAAATTCTTTGGTGCCATTATTGTTAGGTTTGGCACTAATCTAAAGAATGACATATCAAATTGCCCTTGGTGTGTTTCGCCGTCTGCTCCTACTATTCCAGCCCTATCTACACACATAACAACTGGTAAATTTTGAAGTGCAATGTCGTGAATTACTTGGTCATATGCTCTTTGATAAAATGATGAATAAATTGGAACTACTGGAATAACGCCATCTTTTGCCATTCCTGCAGCTAAACCTAAAGCGTGTTGTTCTGCAATACCTATATCAAAAAATCTATCTGGAAATTCCTTTTGAAATCTTCCTAATCCTGTTCCGTCTTTCATTGACGCAGTTATTGCAACTATCTTATCATTATTTTTTGCCAATTTTACTAATTTATTTCCGAAAATCTTAGAATAGTCATCACCTTTCGCTTTCTTAGATTTACCTGTTTCTATATCAAATGGACCTGTTGCATGGAATTTATCTGGATTTTCTTCTGCTATTTTATATCCTTTTCCTTTTTTAGTTAAAATGTGTAGTAATACTGGCCCGTCTAGCTCTTTGCTTATTTTTAACATTCTTTCTAGTTCTGCTATATTATGCCCATCTACTGGACCTAAATATCTAAAACCAATATCTTCAAAAAACATTTTAGGAATTACTAGTTGTTTTATACTTCTTTTCATTCTTTGTACTATTTTTACAATTGGTTTTCCAATTACAGGTATTTTGCTTATTATTTTCTTTCCTGAAACATTTGACTTTGTATATGCTCTTCTTGTTCTTAGCTTGCTAAGTAGCCTATTTATTCCACCAATATTTTTAGAAATACTCATTTCATTATCATTTAAAATCACTGTTAATTTCGCTTTGCTACAGCCTGCATCATTTAACGCTTCTAACGCCATTCCCCCTGTTAAAGCTCCATCTCCAATTACTGCCAAAACGTGGTTGTTCTCTTTTTTGATATCTCTTGCTCTTGCCATACCTAAAGCTGCCGAAATTGAAGTGCTACTATGCCCTGTATTAAAGCAATCTGTTTCACTTTCATTTGTTTTTGGAAAACCTGCTATTCCATTTAATTTTCTTATATTTTTTAGTTCTTCTCTTCTTCCTGTTATAATTTTGTGCACATATGTCTGATGTCCTACGTCCCACACAACCTTATCTGTTGGTAAGTCAAAAACTGTGTGCAATGCTATTGTTAGTTCTACTACTCCTAGGTTTGATGCTAAGTGTCCACCATTTTCTGATACTACTTCTAATATGTATTTTCTTATTTCTTCTGCTAATTTCTTTTGTTCTTCTATGCTTAGTTTTTTTATATCTTTTGCTGAATTTATTTTTTCTAACATCCTTTATCACCTTTTCTTGTTTTTAGCGTTTAGATTATACCACATTTTATCCCTAAAAACAAGTATCCATTTCTTGCTAATGGGGACGGTCTCTTTGACATATTCCTGCCAAAAAGATCCGTCCCCAGAAACATCAAAAACATTATTCTTTCCAAAATACCGCTCTTAATCCATATGGACATAACCATGGAGCTCCTGATATCTCTCCTTCTTTTTTGTCTATTATTATTTCTCTTAAACTGTTACATCTACTAAATGCATCGATTGCAATAGTTCCTACACTTGCTGGTATCTCTATTTTTTCTAAATTGGTACACGCATCAAATGCAGCGCTTTCAATTGTTTTTATATTTGCAGGTAAATTTATTTCTTTTAGATAATCTCTATCATAAAATACTGAGACCCCTATAGTTTCAACTGTATCAGGTATATCATATGTTGCTAAATCTTTTGACACTGCAACTAATTTTTTTCCATCTTTACTTAAAATAACTGTTCCATCTTCTGTTTTGTAATTTGGATTGTCTTCTGATATTATTATATCTATTTGTACGTCATTAAATGCAGCTGTGGATATAAGCTTTACTTTATCGCCTAATTCTAATTGTTTAATTCTGCTTCCTGACAAAGCAAAAACCTCCATTCTTTCCAAATTGGCCGATAGCGTAAGTTCCTGTAGCATACCGCAACCTATAAATGCATAAGATCTTACTGTTGTTACCTTGTCTGGAATTACAAATGATTTCTGGTTTTGTGTATATTTTATAAGTTCTGTCATGTTTTTATTATATAAATTCCCATTTTCACTCTTAAAATATTGATTTTCTTCTACTACATTTATTTGAGTTATATTACCATTAAAAAATGTAGTAATAGCTTTTACATTTTTAGAAATATTTAGTACTGCTGCTCTTGAGTAGCTATCAAAAGATCCACTTTCAATTCTTTCTACTGTTTCTGGTATGTTTATTTCTGATGTATTTGCTATAACATAATACAAATTTTTACCGTCTCTTGACATTAGTGAACTATTAGAAAAAGTATAATCTTCATTATCAGGTGATATATCTATATTCATAAGTTTATTGTCATATTGAAATGCTCTTCCTGTCAAAGCTGTTACTGTCGATGGTATTTTTACCTTGGTTAAGTTACCACAAATCTCAAATGCCATATCATCTATTCGAGTTATCCCTTCTGGTATTTCTAGTTCTGTTAACGAATCACAACGGCTTAACATTCTATATGGTATTGTCTTTAATGATTTTGGAAAGTTAATTTCTACTAGTGATCTACAGCTTTGAAAACAAGTAGAACCTATTTCTGATACACTATCTGCTATTTTTATTGATTTCAATACATAACAATTTTGAAACGCGAAAGAACCTATTTTCTTAACACCTTCTTCTATTACTATATTTTCAAGTGTTGGATTTCCTGAAAAAGCATGGTCACCTATTTCTTTTACTGTTCCTGGTATTACTATACTTCGTAACCCTGTTACATCTCTAAATGCTCCTGCTCCTATTTTTGTTACATTTTCTGGAATTGTTATTGTCCCTGTTGCTTCATCCATTAAATATAAATTTTGGTTTGAGGACATTAACTCTCCATCTATTATTAAGTATGGACTTAC
>CANBES010000029.1 GCA_947367845.1 uncultured Clostridium sp.
AGTTTATGGAATGCTTTTTGAGAACAAATGCTTGGATGGTAGTTTCAGATTTTAATGTAATAGGAAATGGACGTTCTAGAAAAACAACTAGTATGCCAAAAATTAATTATGAAATAGAGAAAGATGCCAAAAAAATAAAATTTGATGAAAACTATGCCCTAATATTAAGACCAGGATGCGTAATGGCGATCAATTCCGTATTAAAAAGAATTTATTTAGATCTTTGGTTTGAAAAAACACCACATGATGCTCTTTTATGGTTAATTGCAAGCATTACAAATAATATTTATTATATTGATTCTCCATCTATAGATTTTAGACGCACGGATGGCAATGCTTCAGGTTCAATTGCCCATGATATTTCTTTTAAAAGAAATGCAATAATCAGAGAAAAAAAAGTTAATAAGTGGTACTTAAATTCTAATCTAGTTAATAAAAAATTTATAAAGATTATAAGGAGAAATACAAGATGGAATAACTTAAGATATGAATTACTAATTAATCATAAATTAAGTAGTTGGGTTAGATTGTTTAAATATAAAGATTGCTATAAGACAAATAAGCAATATTTAGGGGATTTATATTATTATTTAGTATCAAAAAGAAATAAATAAACAACTTAATAAAGGTGTAAAAACATGAAGCAAGGATCTACCGTATTTCAAATAGACAATATAAGAAATATTTGTTTATTATTATGTGGCTTTTTTTGTACGATGCCAGTATTTAGTATAGGTGGGTTAAATTTTTATAATTATCCACTTCTTTTGTATGTTATAATAAACTTCTTTTGTGGAAAACTATACTTTGATAGTAAAAAAATAAGTATGTGTATTTTTTTACTTAGTTTATTTTTGTCTACCTTACTTAGTTTTTCAATTGTACCAAGTAATTGGTCTAGTTATTCGTTAAAATTTTCTTTTAAAATATCTATATTAATGTTGTTATTGTTACTCGTCTCAAGTAGAGATGATTTAATAGTAGGTAGGAAATATTTTCTAAAAGGATTATATTATGCTGCTTTTGCTCAGTTATTTTGGATATGTATGCAGCAACTATTTTATAGTTTTAAAGGGATAGATTTAAATTTAGTAGTTTTCGGAATAGCTAGTCCCATTCAAAATGGAGGATTGGCTTTAACAGGACTTTCCTGGGAAAGAGCTAATGCCATTATTGCACTGATAATAGGGATGATTTTAACAGATAATAAATTTGTAAAAGCAATATTTATAGTAGGTTCACTGTTAACAGCCTCACGTACAGGGGTTGGTATAATAGTTGTAATTATTATATACGACATTTTAATTTTGCATGGTCAGTTTAAATATAAAGTAAATATTTCGATAAAAAATTTATTTATATATATATGTATTGCTGTGTTAACTGTATTTTTATTACAGAGTAGCGTAACTAGACAATATTTTGATTATACTATTGTAAGATTTCAAAGACTAATTACTGGAGGAAATGACTATTCCGTAAATTCTGTACAAGTTGATGGGCATATTTTATATTATCAATGGTTATTACCAGCTTTAAAACAATTGCCTTTTGTTCAGGTATTATTGGGTTGCGGTACAGGTATTTCAGGATGGGTTTATTCGGTATTGTATAATCGATTTACAACTGGCGGTCCTTGGGGAATTGAAACTGATTTTGTAGGTTTAATTTTAGGGAATGGATTAATTGGTGCAATATTGTATTATTACAACTCATTAAAAATATTTTTTTCGCAAAAAAATCAAAAACTGAAGAAAATTATGTTAGCCATATTTGTTGGTACATTTATGTATAGTTTTTTAGGAAGCTCAATAAGTGTACTTTTAATGATATTTTGCCTTCCTTCAGATGATAAAATTGAAAATATTTAATTTATAGTTATTGATGATTTTAAATTAAGTTAACGGGTAAAAAAGAACTAGTATGAAAACAATATTATATTTAATGCAAATTGATTGGAATTGGATAAAACAACGACCTCAGTATATTGCAGAAGGTCTTTCAAAAAAATATCGAATTATTGTCATGTATAAACATACATATAATAATGTAGGGTATCAACATAGAAAATCTAAATTAGTAGAATTAAAGGAAATATACACTATACCTAATAGATTTAGTAATTTTAAAATAAGCAAAAAAATAAATGAAGCTATATTTAAATATAATGTAAAAAAGGAAATTGAAAATAATGATATATCAATTATTTATGTTACTTCACCTAAGTTCTATAAAATTATACCTTTAAACTTTAAAGGGAAGATTATATATGATTGCATGGATGATCACGTATTATTAGGAAATTCAGATAAAAAGGAAATTTTAAATAAAGAAAAAAAATTACTTGATATTTCAGATAAGGTTATAGTAACTAGTACTCACTTAGAAAATACTTTAATAAAAAGATATGGAAATGAAAATAAAAATAAATTTGTTTTAATAAGGAATGGATTTAAAGGCCCGATATTAAAGATAAATCAAATAACTCATTTAAAATCACAAAATTCTATTAAAATAAAAATAGGATATTTTGGAACAGTGAGTGAATGGTTTGATTTTGATTTATTGAAAAAAAGTTTAAAGGATTTTTCTAATATAGAATATAGAATTTGGGGACCAATAGATCAAAATATAAGGATACCTGAGAATTTAAAAGAAAAGATAAAGCTTTGTGGTACAGTTGAACATAACGAATTGTATAAAACTGTTTCAGATTGTGATATTTTGATAATGCCGTTTAAGCTAAATGAAATGATTAAGTCAGTTGATCCAGTAAAATTATATGAATATATAAATTTTGATAAAAATATAATTACAGTTAAATATCCAGAAATAGAAAGATTTTCTCCTTTTGTACATTTTTATTCAAATTATGATGAATATAAAAATATATTACACTTCTTTGAAAAAAATAAAGATGTAACTTATTCATTAAAACAAAGAGATTCTTTTCTAGAAACAAATAATTGGGAAAATCGAATCTCTAAGATTGAAACTCTAATAGCAGAATTGTAATAATTATGTTTAAAATATTAAAAGAAAAAATAAAAACTAAAACAATGGCTAATGGCGCATGGCTGTACTTATTGCAAATGTTTAATACAGTGATACCATTAATCACATTACCCTATGTTACTAGAATACTCGGTACTACACAATATGGCGTGTTTTCTGCCTCTTTTAATATTGTCGGATATTTACAGGTGGTTGTTGAATATGGCTTTGTTATGTCGGCAACGAGAGAGGTTGCGCTAATTCACACAAAAGAGAAAATAAATAAGTTATTTTCGACAATTTTATATTCAAGATTTTTTTTATTAATTGGCTGTATAATATTCTCAATGATATATTTGATAATATGGCATCCTAATAAAGTACAATTTTTTAGTTATTTATTGCTAATGATTATGGTTGGGGCAACCGTTATCCAAGAGAATTGGTTATTTCAAGGATTGGAAGATATGAAATATATAGCCATAGCAAATATAATTGCTCGAACTATAACTATGATCTTGATTTTTTGGTGCGTAAAGGGAATAAATGATCTATTAATTTATAGTTATTTATATGCGGTATCTCCATTAATTAGTAATATCATAGGATTAGGAATTGTAAAGGTAAAATATAATATAAAATTTGTAAAAGTAAAAGTTGTAGAAATAATTGATGAATTGAAAAAAGGATGGTATATTTTTACAACACAATTTACTGCCAAAGTATTTGGTGCAATTGGTATAACTTTTCTAACTTTTTATAGCGATTCTTCAACTGTAGGTATATTTTCTGCTATACAAAAAATTCCAAATTTAATGATTTTGATCTGGTCACCGATTAGCACTATTTTGTATCCAATGGTTAGTAAAAAAATGAAAGTGTCCTTTGAAGACGGTACAAATTTTGTTTTACATATAAGAAGAAAAATTTTATTATTATTTTTAATACCAACACTTTTATTTTCCATTCTATCGCATCCAATAGTAAAGATAGCTTTTGGTGGGGGATATGCCGATAAATCATATTGGTTAATTCCATTATTAATGTGGCTTTTTGTTTCAATAGATAATAATTTTTGGGGAATACAGATTTTGTTAGCAAGTGGTCATGATAAAGAATATAGTTTTTGTTTTATGATAAGTGTTATTGCAACAATTATATTTAATTATTTATTTATAAGATTATGGGGTGGTACTGGTGCCGCATGGGCTCCATTTGCTTCGGAAATGTTATTAGATATTTTATTAATATGGATGGTTAAAAAGCAAATTAATTAAAATAATGAGAGTCTGAAAAATTGGTTTTATTTTAGCTTATTCTTAAAAAAGAAAATACTAATATACCAACGTCCAACATTTGTTATAGCGTTAATTATTAGTGACTCTTGACTCAATCCTATAAATTTTGATTTTTTTGTTAAACCCCCTAAAGTGTAAAGGTAGATGGAAAGTAAGCGTCAAATAAAATAGTGTACTTAAAAACCGTCCCAGTTACTGTTATACTGAGACGGTTATTTAAGTTCTTTTATTTACAATTTATCTGGATCTTCTCTTGCCATGGTAAATAAGCTTCAAGGGTTTCCGAATCTAGAATCTCTTCATTCGGTAATTTCTGAAGCAAATAATTCAAGTACTTTTCAGGATCAAGGCCATTTCTCTTGGCAGTTTCAATTAAGCTTAGAATAAAGCCACTTGCAGTAGCACCCTCAAAACTTTGAGAAAATAACCAATTCTTCCGGCCCATGACGAGTGATTTTACAGCGCGTTCGGCCTTATTGTTAGATAATTCTAAATTGCCATCAAGCAAGACATGCTCAAAAGTAGCTTGATGCTTGAGGGTATAATTAATGGCTCTTCCCAATTTAGAGCCTGGCAAAACGGTGATTTTATTTTTCTCACACCAGTTGAAGAACTCTTGCATCAGAGGCTTGAGCTTTGCTTGTCTTAGCTGGTAACGTTCTTGTTTGCTCAAATTCTCCCAGGTTTGTTCTAAGTAAAACATGCGATTGCAGTAGTTGAGTCCTTTTTGGGCAAGGGACTTTTCAGAAGCCTGTTGTGGTACGGCTTCGTGAAACTTTCTTCTAACATGAGCCCAGCAGCCAACTAAAGTTGCTTTCGGCAATTGCTCATAAGCCTGCCACATATCACAGTGTAAATAACCGGGATAGTTTCCTAAAAAGTTTAAGGCAACCTTGCCACTCCGGGAAGGATCATGATGATAGAGTGTAATCCCGTATTGATCATGTTTGCCTGAAAGGAAGACCCAATAGTAAGTCTTGATTGTTTTACTTTCTAAGACTGTGTAATAAGTTTCATCGGCATGTAAAATTGGCCGCATTAACAGCTTTTGCTTAAGCAGATCATACACTGGTTTAAAGTAGTATTGACTGCTTTTCAAATCCCAATAATTTAATATCTGTCTTGAAACTTCTAGTCCCATCTTCTTCCAGTCGCTTTCTTGGCGATAGTCCGGCACCTTCATTTCATATTTTTGATAAAGTGAATGAGCGATGAGTGAAGCTGAACCTAGACCATGGTTTAGGGGAGCTTTAGGTACTGCAGCTTTAATGATCTTGTCGCTAAGATTTCTTTGACTGCAATATTTACATTTGTAAGCATGTTGGATATGGTCTAGCCTTTTAAGTTGAGCTGGGATAAACAATAATTCTTGGCAAACTGACTGCTTGCCTATTTCAATCAGTTCATGATGACAATCAGGACAATGCTTGTCGCCTAAATCATGGTGAACCTCTTCAGCTGGAAGGGCAGCTAGTAAGTCAGCACGCTTTCGTTTGTGAGCTTGTCTTTTATAAGTAATAGTCTGAACGGCGGCGTCGGGGACGTTCTCCGTCATCTTGAGCATCAGGTTCATCAAAGAGACTTGTTTGTCCATTTAAAGGCATTTGTTCTGAAGATTTGCCATAACGTTTTTGCGTTAAGTAAGCTACTTGTTCACGGAGGAGCTTGATTTCATCAGTTAAGTTTTGAATAGTAGTTGCTTGTTGTGCAATAATCTTTTCCAAATTTTCTTGTAACATGAGTTAAACTTCCTCCTAAATTTATTAGTTAAAAGAATATCAAAAAAGCGTGCGATGTCAAGTGTTAGTAGAATTCGCACGCTTTCGTGTTCTTTATTTTTGGATTGATTGCGAAGCCCTTCATTAGCCAGTCGACCTGCTCAGAAGATAAAGCTTGAACTTCATTTTGATTCCTAGGCCAGTTCAATTTTCCATTTTCAAATCTTTTGTAGAGCAGCCAAAAACCTTGTCCGTCCCAATAAAGGGCTTTGAAGCCGCCGCAAAAGAGGAAGACTTTGCCGCTAAAAGGATCAAGTTCAAACTGTTCTTTGACTAAAGTTGCTAGTCCATCAATGCCTTTACGCAGATCCGTCTTGCCGCAAACGATATAGACTTGCCCTAAGTCACTGAGCTTAATCATGGCAAGACTTTCTCAAGCAGCTTATTCATAATTTCAGGATCTAAGCTGCTGTAAAAATTCAGCTCTAAGTCATTCTTCTTTAAACTAAGCAACAGATTATTGCGTGGTGGACGAGCCTTCTTAGGTTTAGAAGAGTGGCCAAGTGCCACAATGGGTTGTTGTTTTTCGATCATATTCTTAACCTCCATTAAATTGATGAGATTAGAATACCTGAAAAATACGGACTAAAAAAGATACTCGGTTATATGACGCTTACCCTAGTTTCGCTGAGATTTTTGAAAGAAATTTCATCATCAGAGATTTGATTGCACGCTCAGCTTTGTTTTTGAACAACTCCAAATGATCATCCAATAGAACGTACATGAAAACTTTAAGACATAATTGAGTGATGTGTTTAACTTTGAATGTAAGCGTTAAATAACCAAGCAAGTGATTAGGATTTTCAGCTAAACTGATCTTATCAAGTTCAGGAGGTATTTCTATGAAAAAGGAAAAGCATCAGATCATTCCTTTAGCACCCGGGCGCTGCTAAAGACAATATGATTTTGCTAAGCATCAAGCACAATGATTACAGATTTGACCTATACAGAATATGGATCAGGATTTTATTAAAGAAATTCTGCGTGATCTGCCATGATTAATTTTCGTGATTTGGGTCAGGTCTACATAGTTTGTGGAAAGACTGACATGAGAAAAGGGATTGCCTTGTTTGAGGTAATAGTTTCAAAAAGTTCTAACATAGGCTCAACAGCAAATCGAGGTGGTCTACGCTAGCTGGTCATATATTTGCCACATATTGCAATGGCTGCAGTGCATACTTATCTAAAAAAATCAGTAGATACTTGTTCGCTTTTAGCTTGGTAATAATGATACATGGGGTACCGGACAAAAGCTATCCAGTAAAATAATAGGAGGTGTCCGTCTAAAACATTGTAATGTGTTTCATCGATCTGCAGAATAGGCTGCTTGACTTGTTTGCTTTTGAGCAAGTCTTCATTGGTTTTAAAGTAGTAATCAGTACACTTCAATTAATATTTTGCAGCTTAAAACCTCGGCCTTTTCTAATAGTTTTCTTACAGAAAATTTTACTTCATATTTTTGATAAAAACTATACGCGATAATTTATGTAGTCTCATAGTTCTGATTCAAAAGCACTCTGTTAACCAGTGCTTTAATCATTTTGTTGATAAGTCAGTGTATGACGTAACGAAGTTAGCAAAAATTTCCTAAAACAATAATTTTAGAAGATACTTTGCTATTTAATGTTTACTTTATAGTAAAAAATGTAGATTTATGAGAATAATTATTGCCAGCAGTTAAGTCATATTGAATCATCAAATATTCATTCCATAATTTCTTTTGTGATTTTGTTAGTTTTGTCTTCTTGCCATTTTTGTTAATAAATTGTGCATTCGAGGACTTACCAGTCGAGTCGACAGAAAAAGCGGGTAATTTATTATATATTTGAGTCAACAATGCTTGATATGGTGTTACTTTTGAATTAGTTTGTTTTAATGTCATAGCAATGAAGTTGCTTGGAGAAACATATTTTATATGTTTTTTAAGATTTTTAGCTCCATTTTTTCTAGCAGCAATATTCGAATATATAAAGTAATCTGTTTCATGCAGTTTAATTCCGTCTTTTGTCATGTTATTAGCGTAACCTACTGCTGGTAAATGATCACCATAAAAAACTAATGTGATTGGTCGCTTAAGCTTATTAATTTTTTCTATTGTATTTTTTATTTCTCGGTCAGAGTATTGAAGTCCAGTTGAAAATGTGCTGATTGCCTTATCATCGCTTTTATTTTTAGATTTAACTTTTATGTCATTTTTCTTATAAAGATTGTTGTATGGATAGTGATTTTGCATTGTTATTAGATTAATATATTGTGGCTTAGTGTATCTGGCCAATTGATCTAATAAATTAGAATATGCTGTTTTGTCTGATTGATAACTATTTTTACCAATTTTGTGTAAATGCTTAATGGGTGCTTTTTTATTTCCTAAATAGTAAAATTTGTTGAATTTAAATTTGTGGTAATTAGGTACTCTATTGTAAAATTCTCCCGTATATGGATGTATTCCTACCGAATAAGGAAATTCTTGATTAAAAGTTGGAATAAATGATTCATGAGGTACTAACTGTGTATATGGAGAAGACATTGTTGGTGAAAAGTTGCAGGTAGCAAATCCAGTAAGAGACATGTACTCCATGTTAGCGGTGCCCCCGCCATATCCTGAACTCATCATGACTCCAGAAGTAGTATTTTGTTTGATTTTATCAACATTAGGAATAGGATTAGAGCTTAATTGTATTCCTGGAACTCGTCTGGGATCTGAAAAAGCTTCACTTAAATTGAAGATAACAGTTTGATTTGAAATATCATTTTTTCTGTTTTTATTTATTTTTATTGATAGTTTTTGGTATTTCTTTACGATTTTATCTATTGTTGTCTTTGAGTAATTGTGTGGCTGAGGCATGATTTGGACGTCAATATTATTTAGAAATTGAAGAAGTATACCATTATTTTTGGCTCCCCAAACTTGATTCCAAAAAGATGGGTCGTTACCGATAGCTGAGTTTATTTTTGGAAAAATAGTATTTGTATGATTCCAGAAATTTGTACTACCAAAGAGAATAATTGATATGATTATCCATGATATTCTATTTAGAGAATTCATTTTGGAAACTGGTTTGTGTCGAGTAAGCCATATAGTTAGTAATATAATTGAGCCAATTAAAATAATCGCTATGATCAAATAACTAGGATTTATCATGTTTAGTAAATTAGGTAGTTCTTTGGTCATAAGCAAATCAAAAGGTAAAATAGGTTCATCTCGTAATTGGATTTTTATTATGTTTGCAATTAAAAAAATCAAGTATGAAGATGAGATAAATGCCAGAGAAAACCAATAACGATTAGTAATTGATTCTAAAAATTTAAAAGCTAAAAAAAGAAGCAATGTAGATACAATGCCTAGCTTTATTGCTAATTTTTTGTTGATAAAGCCAGTAGGTATATTTATAAATAAAATAGAAATAATGGTTATAATTCCACAACAAAAGAGTGCTAGGAATGTTGGCCAGTGTTTCTTAAAAAAGGTAAGAATATTATTTTTCATATAATTTGTGTTCTCAATTGTTGAATAATTAAAGATTAACATGGAATTTATTTGACCAATGTTAGCCCTTTTTTAATGTTTTTGAATTTAACTATCTAAAATCTTGAGGCCGTGTAACAGCATCTTTATTAAAGTAGTAGTAAATAGCATCCATAATACGTTCGCTAGCATAACCATCACCATACGGATTTTTGGCATTAGCCATTTTATCGTATGCATCTCTATCTTCAAGTAATCTCAACATTTCTTCACGAACTTGATCAACTTGGGTACCGACGAGTTTCAGAGTGCCAGCTTTAACTCCTTCTGGACGTTCAGTAGTATCTCTTAAAACAAGTACCGGTTTACCCAAACTTGGTGCTTCTTCTTGAACACCACCGGAATCAGTCATGATGAAGTATGAGCGCTTAGCCAAATTGTGAAAATCTACAACATCAAGGGGATCGATTAGATGGATTCGTGGATCTCCACCAAGTACATCTTTAGCTGCTTCTTGGACACGAGGAGATAAGTGAACTGGATAAATGATTTCTACATTGTCATGACTATCGATAACTTGACGCATAACTTTAAATACTCGACGCATTGGTTCGCCTTGATTTTCACGACGGTGCATAGTTACTAAGATCACTTTATTACCAGGGGTAATTTCATCCATAACAGCGTGATGATAATCATTTTGAACAGTTTCTTGTAATGCATCAATTGCGGTGTTGCCAGTAACAAAAATATTATCTGCTTTATGATTTTCTTTGATTAGGTTAGATTTTGAAAGTTCAGTTGGGGCAAAGTAGAGATCAGTTAAATCATCAGTCATCTGGCGATTCATTTCTTCAGGATATGGTGAATATTTATTCCAGGTTCTAAGCCCAGCTTCTACGTGGCCCAAGGTAGTTTGTTCGTAAAATGTTGCTAGACTAGCTGCAAAACTAGTTGTTGTATCACCATGAACCAGTACAATATCTGGCTTTTCTTCTTTAATTACCTTAGACATATCTGTTAAAACTTTAGAAGTAATGTCAGCCAAAGTTTGATTTTTATGCATGATATTGAAATCATAGTCTGGCTTAATTTTGAAAATTTCAAGAACCTGATCAAGCATTTCACGGTGCTGAGCGGTTACTACAGTTACTTCTTCAAAACGATTATCTTTTTTTAGTTTCAATACAAGTGGAGCCATTTTAATAGCTTCAGGTCTTGTACCGAATACTGTCATCACTTTAATTTTACGCATTGTTTCCTCCATAAATACTGTATAAGGTACTCTATTAGTATAACCTATATTTAGTGAATTTTTTATCTGTAGAGGAATTATAAAATTGTTTAATGTAGGCTTATAATATGGGATAGTACATAAAAAAATTGAGATATGGAAATTTTTAGGTGGAATTAATAAGGGAAAGTTTGCGATAAAAGTACTTAAATAAGAATGTGGATGGATAATTAGATGAAGAAGATATTTAGTATTGGTGTTTTGGAAATATTAACAATAATTAATGTAATATTTTTGGTTATTTCTTTTAAGGTTAAGGTGCCAGATAAAAGCAATATTGGTGACACGGCTACGTGGTTTGGATGTTTGATAGCAATAGTAACAGTTAGTATTACATATTGGCAATTGGTATTGTCTAAGAAACACGATGCACCAGAGATTATTGTGTCTGATGAAATTACTAAATCGATTGTTGATTTTAATAAAACTAATAGTGAAGACTTAAAAGAAAATTCTGATTTAAAGTTTAAAGTTGTTAATATAGGAAAAGGTGCAGCTAAGAAGGTTGTAGCCAAGATTGATAATAAGAATTATTGGGCAAAAGAGCTTGAGAAAATTGGGTATGACGATTGCTCTTTTGATGATAAAACTATATATATTGGGTTAAAAGACGCTAGAAACCATATCAAAACTATTGGGTCATATTTTGCTGAAATAGATAGTTACATAGGGAGCGATAGGTCAACGTACTTGTATATACCGAGTTTTTATATATCTATGTTACGAAATTACGTCTATGACAATTTTAAAGATAGCGGTGTAACTGAAGAAAATAGTGATAGTTTGTTTCAAAAGATCAGATCTTTTCCCAAATTACATTTAAACTTATCGTATGAAGGAATTGATAATGAGAAGAAATATCTGAATCTGACTATAAGACCTTTTGCTGATGTTATGGAAGATGAGAAAAATTCTAAGTTAATATACTTGGAATTTGAAATTATAGATTCAAGTGAGAATAAGAAAGTGAGTAATAGAGTGAATAAAATAACCAATTTTTTCAAAAATAATGCATTTCTTTTAAAGATTTTACTTATTTCTGGATGCTTAAGCTCAATAGGTACGAGTTTGTATTGCTTATTCCATAAATATGTTCAGTATAAGTTTTGTACTAATGAAGATATTTATTATGCATATCAACATATAGATATTAAGCATTGGAACCAAGGCGGAGCATTTCTTGTTTGGGGATTAGGCTTAGTACTTTTATATTTTGGAATTAAATCGATGATGAAAATTGAAAGTACAAAAAAATTAGAAGTTAAGCAAAGATCTCATGCATTAATAGTATACTTAGGATTAACTTTTGTAATTAGTATATTTTTGATTGCTTTACCTATTGATTTAATATTTGATAATTATGGGATAGGAACTGCATTGGAAGTTTTCGCCGTGTTATGGTGGATTTGGTACACAATATTACTAGTATTTTATTCTATACTAAGGTGGCTTAAGAAAGATGGTCGCAATAAGCCGAGAACTGCTATTGTTGCTGGACTAATTGGGGCATTGATAGGTGCACTTTTTGGAAAATAAATACTAGTCAGCTATTTGTCAAACAACTTAAAGTAATGGATGAACTATAATGTGATGATATTGTGGTTCATCTCTTATTTTTTGTTTAAAATTAAATTGAGTTTGAGAGCCATAGCAAGAATGAGTAGAAATTATTTGTCAAATTGAAAAGTTAGGTTTAGTTTATTGGTCGTTAAATAGGCAATGTACCGCCTAATTGCTGGGTAATGTCTTGATTTTGCTTGATCGCACTTTGAAAATCCTCGATACGTTGATTTATGTCCATTGCTTTACCGCATTCAGCTACTGATATAGTAGAATTTTTGGTGTGAAACGGTTGAGAAAAGCAAAATGGTATGGGAATTTTTATGGTGTAGTTAGTGTTGAATTTGGATAGCTGTTATCTTTTGCATGGTTGATTATGCACAGTGTAATAAGTGATCTTTGTCTTTGCGTTAAATTGTTTTTAGCTATTGGTGTATTATAATTAAGATGTTGTTATTGTTGATAAATTAGTGATATAGGAATAGTAAAAATAATGGAAGGTATTGAAGTAATTAAAAATGCAAAATATACCACTATGGAAAATATGTTGCTATTTCCATAGTGGTAAGCTTAAAAATTTAAATAGTGGATATATTTTTCGAGGTGAAGGTAGCAATGAGTACCAGTTATTACCATCAGCTTTAAGAAAGAACAATCAAGAAAAGTTATTGCAAATAGCTAGTGGTAATAGTGAGAATTCTGATAAAAGAGAATATGAATTCTTTCAACGAATGGCAGAACTTGAACTATTAAGACGGTTTTATCTTAAGTCTAATGAAAATGGCTTAAAGATATACCCTACTGATACAGTCTCAACTTTTGACGAATTTGCAATAGACGAATTAATAAAAGGCGTGATTAATAAGTCTTGGATACCAAATAACTTAGAAAATGTTGCAGCATTAGCACAGCATTATGGAGTAATGACTAGACTCTTAGATTGGACATTTAATTTTAATGTTGCATTTTATTTTGCTGCTGTAAATGCATTAAATAATATTTGTGATACTGGTGCTTCAGATAAAAGTATGGTGATTTGGGCTTTGAATTATGATGAATTAAGTAGGTCATCTGTAAATAAATCACTAAAGTTTGTTATTCCTCCGTATATTGATAATCTTAATTTAAAAGCTCAAAAGGGCATACTTTCTTATTGGAAATCAGATCCGATTAATGAAGAAGATATGTATAAAAAGCGCATTGATAGAACACCATTAAATGAAATTTTACAGGACAATTACTCTGGTGATGAAATTGCTTTATATAAAATAGAAATGCCTATTTCAGAAGCCTATAAACTTTTAACCTTTGTTAACACAAATGGATACACAACCGCTTCCCTTTTTCCAGGATACAACGGTGTGGCTTCAGAATGTAATGAATCAGAAATGATCAATCGAGCTCGACATATTTTGGGACAATAACATTAGATTGAAAAAAATTCATTGTTAAATTAAGTACAACAATGAAGTTAAGTCATAGTCTTTTTATTTAACGCTTAGTGTTGCACCTCAATTTTGAATTTGAGAATAGATAAACTTTTATCAAATAATATTACACTAGAATCTTTGATTATGTGTGGCTATATCGTATTTAATAAAGTTTTAGTTAAATAGGTCTAATTAATTATGGAAAGGAAAAATAACATTGATTTTGAAGAAATTTAAGTCGCCATGGGTATTATTTCTTGCGGCAGGCATGTATTTTCTTATTAATCTGATATTAAGATATTTTGCCAACTGTTCTAATAATTTGAAAGTAGTAATTACACTACAAATTATTACTTCAGTTTTTGCTATAATAACTTATTTTTTGCCGTATTTATATTCTTTGTATTACTTGAGTAATACTAGTTTGAAACCTGGTCTTAAAAGAAGTGCCTGCTTTATTGTTAAAGTAATAGTATTTTATCTGCTATTTTCTATATTATTTAAACCATATCCAGGTGACTTTATTTCAACTGTGATTTGGGTCATTAAGATTCCTGAACTATACGTAACCTTATTAATCTTTTTCATGTTAATGTTTTTCTTTTTTATGTCAAGTAAAAGTAAGGAGACATTATCCTGTAAAGATAAGATAATTAGTGGGACATTTATGGCACTATTAGAATTTATGGTGATTAGAATAATAATGCTTGCAACCACTATTTATTTGTATTCACATGATTTAATAATTGGTCAGGTTGAACCCGAAAAAATACTATCAGATTTTGATCACAGTATAATTGCTAATTATAAATGGATAATGCTTTTATCTTTTATTTCTTTTTCGCTAACGTTTTCATGTGCTATTTGTTTTCTTAAAAAGAATGGGAAGAAATTATTTCATGTTACTGATAAAGTTTCTTCATTGATGAACACAGTTTTTAACGCGTTATTTATTAGTATTGTCTTTTTTATATCTAAGAAAAACTACATGAGTTATATTATAGCGTGGATAGTTTTAGTAGTTGAAACTGTCAAATCTTTTGTGTAAATAGATCTTTCTCGTAAATTGATTTTTTAATTATTTATTTAATCAAAGTAG
>CANBES010000030.1 GCA_947367845.1 uncultured Clostridium sp.
TCAATATCTCCGCCCCTATCTAAAGCCCCTATTGCTTCCAGCTCTATTGTTTCTAATGCTGTTGCTTTATTTGTTGCATCTTTGGCTTGCCCCGCTTTTCCTAGTATTCCATTGTCTCCTGTTAGTGTGCTTATCGCTACTCCGTGCTAGTATTAATAGCACTATTATTGTTATTACTAGCGCTATTAAGGTAACTCCTTTGTTTTTTTGTTTTTTCATTTTTATAAAACTCCCTTCTTTTGTTTTGCACATATATTTTATATGTTTTTTCAATTTATGTTAATAAGTAACCCGCACTTTTGTTTTATTTTTTATAACTTTTTTATTTTTCACTATCATATACACCAATTACCTTGAATGATTTATATAGTGTATTTTTATCTCCTTTTATCTGTATTGATATTTTTGTAAAAGATTGCACAAAATTTTTTAATCAAATCTATTTACTTTTTTCAGTCCATTGATATATAATTTATACAAATAAAAAGAAAGAGTGATACATATGATAAATCGAATTGATAACCCTGGATTTTTAAACGCATTTTTAGACTATTCAACAACAATACTAAACAAATCTCCAAATAGTATAAAAGAATACAACTATGACCTAGCAATGTTCTTAAAATTCATAAAAATGCACTTTAAAATGACAAAAAAGACAGATTTTAAAGAAATACAAATAACAGATTTAAAAATTGATACAATAAAAAAAATACAAATAGATGATATTCACGCATTTTTAGGATATTTAACATCTACTTTCCATAGCAAGCCTGCAACAAGAGCAAGAAAAATATCAACAATAAGAATATTTTTTAATTATTTATGCCAAGACGCAAGTAACGAATACAAGTTAAATCAAAACCCTACTATAAACCTAAAAACACCTAAAAAAGAAAAAAGATTACCAAAATATTTGTCTCTTGAAGACAGTAAAAAACTCCTAGAAGTTGCCAGTGATGAGGATAATAGAAATTATGAAAGAGATTTCGCAATGACCACTTTGTTTTTGAATTGTGGTATGCGTTTATCAGAATTAGTCGGAATAAATATAAAAGATATCGACTTTTCTGAATGCAAACTAAATGTTGTTGGTAAAGGAAATAAAGAACGTACCATATATTTGAACAAACCTTGTATGAAAGCAATTTCAGACTACTTACAAGTACGACCAAAAGAAGGAATAAAGCACGACAAAAAATACTCAGAAAAAGCATTATTCTTAAGCGAGAGACGTGAAAGAATCAGCAACAGAACTGTTCAGTACATAATAGGCAAAGAACTAACCAAAGCAGGTTTAGATACTAATAAATACTCTGTACATAAGTTAAGACATACAGCTGCAACTTTAATGTATCAATATGGACAAGTTGATATTAGAGCTTTGCAAGAATTGCTGGGACATGAAAGCATCTCCACTACCGAAATTTATACTCACGTTAACAATGACCAAATTAGAAGTGCAGTTGAGAGAAATCCACTAGCAGATTTATAATACTTTTCAAAACTTAAGAGAAAAAGATGTATATTATTTTATAATTACCGCGTAAGCGACCATTAGTTGCGACACCAAGGTAATAAGAAAATAATATACATCTTTTCTTTCTATTTAAAATTAAATTAATTTTTCCAATTCATCAATCTTTTCATTATAAAAATCAATAGCATCTTCATAAATCTCTGAGCTTTCCAAATCCACATCAACCATTTTTAACAAATCGATAGACTTTTTAGAGCATCCTTGTTTAAGCATTTCAATATATCTTTTAACAAAAGGTTCTCCTTGCTTCAAGATTTTTGTAGCGATAGAAATAGCTGCAGAAATACCTGTTGCATACTTATAAACATAGAAATTTGTATAAAAATGTGGAATTCTCGCCCATTCATACTTAATTTCTTCATCTATAATCATACCTTCGCCAAAATACTTTTTATTTAAATCATAATACATTTCATTTAAGTTCTCAGCTGAAAGCATTTCCTTATTTTCAACTTTTTCGTGAACTTCCTTTTCAAATTCTGCAAACATAGATTGTCTAAATAAAGTTGCACGTATCATTTCAAGCAATTCATATATAAGTTCTGCCTTCTTATTTTTATCTGTCTCATTTTTAATTTGATAATCACTAAGCAATATTTCATTTACTGTTGAAGCAACTTCGGCTGTCATTATTGTATAATTCGAGTCTATTATCGGTTGCTCTTTATTTGAATAATATGAGTGCATACTATGCCCAAGTTCATGAGCAATAGTACTTACATCTCTCTTACTATTAACAAAATTTAATAGTACATATGGATGTACTCCATACACTCCCATACTATATGCCCCACCCCTCTTATTTGGTTTAGCATATACATCAACCCAGTTGTTTTCAAAAGCTTCTTTTAATTTATCAATATATTCTTCTCCCATTATATTTAATGCTCGTAAAACTTCTTCTTTTGCATCTTCAAAGCTTATTTCGTCCTTTTCTTCTTGGAATGGATTAACATATAAATCATACATATGGAATTCTTTTTTGTTTAACAATTTCTTTTTTAATTCAATAAATTTATGATTTATTTTCATATTTTTATTAATTGTTTCGATTAGTGCTTCATAAACCTTTATACTTGCGTCATCTGCTTTTACTGCTTTTTCTAAACTTGATTTATATTTTCTAAGTTTTGCAGAAACAGCTGTTGCTTTTACATTTGCTAAATATAGCTCAGTTATTGTATTTACAAATTCACTATATTTTTTATACATTAGGTTAAAAGCTTGTTTTCTTACATTTTCATTGCTATCTTTTAAATAGATTGTGTAATTACTATCAGTCATCTCTACTTCTTTTCCGTCACTATCAATTAAAGTGCCAAACTTAAATTCAGCATTTGTAAGAATGTCAAATACATTTTCAGGTGCAGAAAATAATTCGTTATAATTTGCAAGTAAACTTTCTTCTGCTTTACTTAGTGTATGCTCTTTTTCATCTAAAATATCTGTTATATCTCTTTTATATCTTTGCAATTCTTTATTTTCTTGTAAAAAGCTTTCAATTCTTTCTTTGTCAGCATATGTTATTTCTGGTGTTATAAATGATGTAGCTGTACTAAATTCTGTCCCAAGTCCTTCTACTTCTTTATATAATTTTATTCCTTCTTGATTTGACATATCCAAATGATAAAAAAGCATTCCATATGCATATAATTTTTCAAATTTTTGCAAGGCTTTTTCATATATATTATATGCTTCATATAAGTTTTTTGAGCTTTCGCATAATTTTCCTTCATATGTTTTTATTTGACTTAAGTCTGACCTTAAACTTGTTTTTGTTTGTTCAAATTCTTCTTTGTTTTTAAATATTTCTTCTAAATTCCACTCGTATTTTGAATTCATAATTATTTTCCTTTCAAGTTATAATGATATTTATAATAGAATTGGACTTATTTGCTCTCCAGTCAAAGCATATTTTATTGTTTTCACAATGTATTCAGGTTCATATGCAATTGACCTAGGTCTTGTAATTGGATTATTTTGTCTAAATGGCACAAAATAATAATTTTTTCTATTTAATAATTTACCAATATTTTCTGCATTAGTGCTTAGCCCTGTACCTGTTGATACAGCTAACACTACTGGTTTTTCATATTTTAAATGACTTTTTATAGCTATTGTTGGTATGGTATCTGCAATGCCAGTAGCAAGTTTAGATAACGTGTTTCCGTGTGCATGGAGCAATAATCATTAAGTCTACTATGTTTCCTTTGCCAATTGGCTCTAATTGTGTTATGGTATGTATGATTTCTTTTCCTGTTATTTCTTGTATTTCATTTATAAAATCTTTTGCTTTACCATATTTAGTATTTATGTTATATACAGTATTTGACATAATAGGAATGACAGTTGCTTCATTTTTAATTAAATCTTTTATTTTAGGTATTGTTGTTTGAAGCATTGGAAATGCCCCAGTAAAAACAAAACCAATATTGAGCCCTTTTAATTCCAAAATCTAAATAATCCTCCTTTCATATATTGTTTATATATAATATGTGATTATGTAAATTTTGGATTTTGATTTGCCAATTTTTTACATATTTAATATATCATATCTAAAAAATTATTTCAATACTGCTTGATATATGTAATGAAAACGTAATATTTATGCGGTTTTTTTACAATTTTTTTCATTATATTATCTTTTTTTCTACATATAATATTTATATGAATCAGATATTAGTTACAAAAATAAAAAAATCAAAAAAGAAAGATACACGTATTTTTAAATTTCAATTTATATTATCAATAACAATATCTATCAGTCTTATTTTGGTGATTTTATATTATCTATTTTCAATAAATCAAAAAGAAGAATTATCAAATAAATTAATTGATAATTATAATATTGCAAAATTATACACTACTAATACTAGTGAAAATGTAGATGAAATGGAAATTGATAATAACCTTTTTGGAATTATTGAAATACCTAAAATAAATGTTTATTATCCAGTATTTGCAAACTTAAGCGAAGAACTTTTAAAAGTTTCTCCATGTAAATTTTATGGAGGAAATTTAAAAAGCAATGGAAATATTTGTATTGCTGGTCATAATTATAATAATTCAAAATTTTTTAGTAATTTGCCTTTACTTGAGATTGATGATGAAATTTTTGTTTATGATAATTTTGGCGAGAAATATGTATATACTGTTTTTGATTTTTATGAAGTAAATAGTTCTGATTTAACCCCTGTTTTTAATTATGAACCAATGTCGAAGGAATTAACGCTCATTACTTGTAATAATTTAAATTCTAATAGATTTGTAATAAAAGCAAAACAAAACGCAAAAAAGTCATAGCTGAATACGGCTATGACTTTATATATTATACGTTTTTATAATCATTAATTTTTTTGTATGCATATACAGAAGATATTGCAAATATTACTATTAATAATGCTATTGGAATAGAGCTTTCAATTCCTGTATCTGGTAGATTATTACTATTATAAACACTTCCATTATTGTTATTTGCATTAGTATTTGCTGTGTTTCTATTTGTATTAGCATTGTTTGTATTTGTATTAGTATTTCCTGTGTTTGTATTTCCTGTATTTGTATTTCCTGTATTTGTATTTCCAGAATTATTATTTCTTAGAGTCTCAGATAAATCGTTGAATGTGCTATTATCTGTTGCTGCATTAACTGTTGTTCCTAATACTAATGCTATCATTACCGCAATTACTAAAATTGTACATACTTTAAATAAATTTGATTTTTTCATATCTTTTCTCCTCTACTTTCATATTTTTTATTATTATTTATACTTTTACCTTATATTATACTATTTTTAGGCAATTTGTATAAATAGCTCTAAAACAATATTTTTCTTTTGTTTACATTTATTATTTTACACTTTATATTTTGGGATGTCAATACTTTTTTATTTCTTTTTATATTACAATTATGTTACAAAATTTACACATTAAATTTAAACAAAACAATATCTCCATCTTGCATAATATAATCTTTACCTTCTTGACGGACCAATCCTTTTTCCTTTGCAGCTACCATATTACCTTCTCTTATTAAATCATCATAAGACACAACTTCAGCTTTTATAAAACCTCTTTCTATATCTGAATGAATTTTTCCAGCTGCTTGTGGAGCTTTAGTTCCCTTTTTAATAGTCCATGCTCTTACTTCTGGCTCTCCTGCTGTTAAGAATGACATTAATCCTAATAAATCATAGCTTTTTTTAATAACTTTATCTAGTCCTGATTCGTCTAATCCCAAAGCTTCTAACATTTCTTTTTTGTCGTCATCTTCTAAGCCTGATAATTCTTCTTCAATTTTCACACATAGTGGAATAACCTCAGCATTTTCTTTAGCTGCATATTCTTTAACTTTTAAAACCATTGTATCATTTTCAGCATTTTCAATTTGCTCTTCAGAAATATTTGCAATATATAAAATTGGTTTAGTTGTAAGTAAAAACATATCTTTAACTAAAACTTGCTCATCTTCATTAAACTCAAGAGCCCTAGCAGATATTCCACTTTCTAAACTTTCTTTGATTTTTTCTAATAAATCAATTTCTTCTTGATATTTCTTATTTGCTTTTAAATTTTTCTTAGCCTTGTCTAATCTCTTGTTAACAGTCTCAATATCAGCAAAAATCAACTCTAAATTAATAGTTTCAATATCACGAATTGGGTCAACATTACCATCAACATGAACAACATTTCCATCTTCAAAACATCTTACAACTTCAACAATAGCATCAGTTTCACGTATGTGAGACAAAAACTTGTTACCAAGACCTTCTCCTTTACTTGCACCTTTAACCAAACCTGCAATATCAACAAACTCTATAACCGCATGAGTTGTCTTTTGCGGATTATACATTTGAGTTAAATTGTCAAGCCTTTCATCAGGCACAGGTACTACTCCAACATTTGGTTCAATTGTACAAAAAGGATAATTTGCACACTCTGCCCCTGCCTTCGTTATACTATTAAACATAGTACTCTTCCCTACATTTGGAAGTCCAACAATACCTAATTTCATCTCTCTCTCCTTCTTTAGGGTGTTTTTAGGGACAGTCCCCAAAAACACCCCTTTTTTTATTTTTTATTTTCTATTTCTTCTTTTATTTTTGTAATAAATTCTTCAACACTCATTTGTCCTAGATCTGCTTCTTTTCTAGTACGAACTGTAACTGCATTTGCTTCTTTTTCTTTGTCTCCAATTACTAACATATATGGAATTTTTTGAAGTTGAGCTTCACGAATTTTATATCCAACTTTTTCGTTTCTATCATCAAATTCTACTCTTATTCCTTCCCTTTGAAGCTTTTCTTTTAGTTCTTGGCAATATTCATGTTGTTTTTCGCTTATTGGTAGTATTTTTACTTGTACTGGTGCAAGCCATGTTGGAAGTAAGCCTTTTGTTTCTTCTAATAAGAATGAAATAAATCTATCAGAAGAACCTAATATTGCTCTATGGATTACAACTGGTCTATGTTTTGCTCCGTCTTCCCCAACATATTCAAGTTCAAATCTTTCTGGCAATGCAAAGTCTAATTGACAAGTTGGGATTGTAACATCATGGTTTAACACTGTTTTTATTTGAATATCAATTTTTGGTCCATAGAAAGCTGCTTCTCCTTCTGCTTCGTAGAATTCGATATCAAGTTCTGTTAATATTGCTCTTAATTGGCTTTCTGCTGTTTCCCACATTTCGTCATTATCAATATATTTTTCTTTGTTATTTTTATCTCTTAATGATAATCTATATTTAAATGATTCTGGTGCAAATCCCAAGTCCTTATGATATACTTCTTGAATTAGTTTTAATACTTTTCCAACTTCTTCTTTTATTTGGTCTGGTCTTACAAATAAGTGTGCATCATTTTGACACATTTGACGTACTCTTTCCAATCCGCATACACTACCACTTGATTCATATCTAAAATCGTGTGCTAATTCACCAATTCTGATTGGTAAATCTCTATATGAATGCATTTTATTTTTGTAAATTAACATATGATGTGGACAGTTCATTGGACGTAATACCATTTCTTCATTATCCATTTTCATAGCTGGGAACATATCTTCTTTGTAGTGGTCCCAGTGCCCTGATGTTTTATATAATTCAACATTTGCAAGTGATGGTGTATATACATGGTTATACCCAAGCATTAATTCTTTATCTTGAATATATCTTTCAAGTAATCTTCTTATTGTTGCACCATTTGGCAAATACATTGGTAATCCTGAACCAACTAATTTGTGTGTCATAAACAATTCTAAATCTTTACCTATTTTTCTGTGATCACGTTGTTTTGCTTCTTCTAACAATTGTAAATACTCTTCTAATTCGCTTGCCTTTGGGAATGAAATAGCATAAATTCTTTGTAACATTTTATTTTTTTCGCTACCTCTCCAATAAGCTCCTGAAGATGATAGAATTTTGACAGATTTCACTTTACCTGTACTTGCTAAGTGTGGTCCTGCACACAAATCTGTAAAATCACCTTGTTTATAAAAACTAATCTCTTCCCCGTCTGGTAATTCTTCAATTAATTCTTGTTTATATGGTTGATTTTCCATTAGTTTTAAAGCTTCTTGTTTTGGTAAAGAAAATCTTTCTATCTCTATATTTTCTTTAATAATCTTTTTCATCTCAGCTTCTATGTTAGCTTTATCTTCATCTGTAAAAGGCTTTTCAACATCAAAATCATAATAAAAACCTTCATCAATAGCAGGTCCTATCGCAAACTTAACATTTGGAAATAATCTTTGTACAGCTTGAGCCATAATATGAGAAGTTGTATGCCAATAAGCCTTCTTTCCTTCTACATCATCAGGCTTAAAAGTATGAATAACTAAGCTACAATCATCTTGTAACTCATATCTTAAATCCTTAACCTCTCCATCGATTTCTCCGCAAGTTGCCACCCTTGCAAGCCCTTCACTTATTTTCTTCGCAACATCTAGTATTGTCGCTCCTCTTTCAACTTCTAAAATTGAGCCATCCTTTAGACTAACTTTAACCATAAAAATCCTCCTTTTCCTAGCGCAAAAACACTCCAATGGATATTTTTTCTATCCATAGGAGTGCTATTTTACACGGTTCCATCCTATTTTTACCTTAATTAACAGATTGTAACGCATCCTACACGTTTGGCTTATTCACCAAAGACTTTGAAGAGTTAGTTTTTCAAATATGTTTGCTTAAATTGGCTTTCAGCCTTTGACCAATTCTCTCTGTAAGTAACTTTTATTTTACTTTTTCTCTTACTCGTTTTTACCTTATGCTTTATAGTTTACTATTTTTTTATAAAAAAGTCAATAGAAATTATTTACTTTTCATTTTTTGTATTGTATAATGGCTAAGAGATGTGTCCCATGCTTCCATAGCTCAGTTGGTAGAGTGCTACCTTGGTAAGGTAGAGGTCACGGGTTCAATTCCCGTTGGAAGCCCCAAAAAAAGAATGTCATTTGTATAATTGACATTCTTTTTTGTTATTAGTTATATTCATTAAACATGTTTTTTATTGCTTTTTTTCTTATTCTTTGGATTGCGTTATCAACCGATTTTACTGGTGTTTCTAATCTTTGTGCTATTTTTATATAACTTTCTCCTTTTAGAAATCTATCCAAAACTTGTTTTTCAAATTTGCTTAAATTCTTATTTACTGCATTTTCTATATGGTCATAGTATTCTTTTTTCATTATTGTTTCCAATGGATCTTCTATTGTTTTGTTGTTAAATGTATCTATTAATTCCACGCTATCTTCGTCATTATTTTCATATGCTGATGTATTTAACGATAAATACGAATTTAATGGCATGTGTTTTTGTCTATTTGATGTTTTAATTGCTGTTATTAATTGTCTTTCTATACATATATTTGCAAAAGATTTAAATGAACTTTGCTTTTCTGGGTTAAATCCTTTGATTGCTTTAAATAGGCCTATCATTCCTTCTTGTATTACATCTTCTCTTTCTGCACCTATCATAAAGTACTTATTTACCTTCATATTTACAATGTCTTTGTATTTTTCTAATAAGTATGCTAATGCATTGTCATTTCCCTGTTCTATTTGAGATATTATTTGCTCATCAGTTAGGTTTATAAAATTCTCTGTTGCATAAAATATTTTCTCATTTTGCATATGTCAAAATACCTCCAAAAGTGCTTTTTTTCTATTATATATGTCAAAAACGCCAAAGTCAAGCAATTTTTGAGAAACTTTTTGGGACAGACCAAAAAGTTTTCGTCCACGGACGTTTTAGATCTATCCCAAAAATTCATTATTTTGATAATTCTGTTTTCCACTTCACTGCTCTTAGACCATATGGGCAATCCCAAGGTGCTCCTGATATACTGCCTTCTTCTCTATCAATTTCTATCGTTGATAAGTTTGGGCAACTACTAAAACAACCTCTACCTATTGAATTAGTATTAGAAGGTATTTTTATTTTGGTAAGTGCCTTGCAAAAGCCAAATGCGTTAGAACCAATTTCTTTCAGATTGTTTGGTAAAACAATACTTGCCATTTTTTCTTGGCTCGCAAAAGCATATGGTGATATTTTTTCCACATTAGGTTCAACTATAAATTCACCAGTTATATAATAAAAAACCTTTTCTAACGTTTTTCTATCTTTAGAATACAATATATTATCTTTTATTGTATATCTTTGATTTTCTTCACTCATTGTTATATTCCCTATTTTTTCTCTTACATCTGTTGCATCATTAGTAATATTATTAACATTTTTACCAAATGTTATATTAACTCCTGGATTTATTCTTGCAATGCCTCTATAGGATACTGTTGTTAACGAGTCTGGAAATATTATTTCTTTTGCATTTGTAGCAGTTGCCAATGCTTCTTGTGCAATTGATACTATTCCTTCTTTTATCGTTATATTTGTATCTTTTGAATAACATAATATTAGCTGATTTGTATTATTATATAAAATTTTATTTTCATCATCAGCTACAAAAACCGTATTTCCTTTTGTTACTTCTACTTCTTCTATGCTTGAAGGCAAATAACACCATCCTCCCATCTCTTTTAGAGATGCTGGTAAAATTAGCTTTTTTATATTTGTATAACTGTATGTAGTATAATTATATATTTCTACTCCTTCTGGAATAGAAAATGTATTACTTGCTCTAAGTTTACTTGGTGAAATATAACAAATTGTTTTATTGTCTGCTGTTAGTAAAAAACCATTTTCAAATTTATAATGTTCATTTTCTGTTGTATCTATTTCATTCAAATCACCTTTTCCTAAGCAAAAATTAGGAGCTATATATGTTACTGTCTTTGGTATTTTTAAATATGTAAGATTACTACATGCCAATGCTCCGAAGTCTATTCTTTCTAAATTCTTTGGTAATGTTATTTCTTTTAGACTAGCACAACCATCAAATACTTGTCGTGTTAAAACTTTTATATTGTTTGAAATATTTATATTTTTCAAATTAGTGCAATAATAAAAAGCATTCATTCCCATTTCTTGAACCGAGTCAGTCATTTCTACACTTTGTAGATTTCTACACTCGCGAAAAGCATCCCTCTCTATTATCTCAACTCCATCTTGAATTATCACTTTTTCAAGTGTTTTGTTGTTTGCAAAAGCATTCATCCCTATTTCTTTACAAGTACCTGGTATTACTATTGTTCGTAACCCTTCTACATTTGAAAATGCTCCCTCTCCTATTTTTGTTACATTTTCTGGTATTGTTATTGTTCCTGTTGCTTCATCCATTAAATATAAATTTGTGTCTGCTGACATTAGTTCTCCGTCTATTATTATATATGGACTTACTTTTATTCCTATTTCCTGTGCCCAGTCTAGCTCTTGCTTGTTTTGGCTTGAAAATATTAGCTCTCCTTTTATTACTTCGAAACTGTCTACATATCTTTTACTTGAGTTTTTTAAAACTGTATATATATTCCCTTCTTCTTGCACAGAGTCATATATTAATGCATTTTTTCCTGCATATAATGCTCCTTCCTCAAAGTTTCTGTCTTCTGAAAGTCTTCCAGCTAAATATAATTCATATTCTTCTGCTACTGCTGACAATTCTGTTTTGAATTTCGCTTCTCCGTGCTCTTGCTATTGTTCCATTGTCTCCTGTTAGTGTTGCTATTGTTACTCCGTGCTAGTATTAATAGAATTATTATTGTTATTACTAATGATATTAGCGTAATTCCTTTGTTTGTTTGCTCTTCCATTTTTATAAATCTCCTTTCTTTTGTTCCCTAAAATTTTATACTATATATACGAATTACGTCAACAACTAACTCATTATAACTTTTTTTGAACAAGTTACAGTTCGGTAAAAAAAGTTATAAATATTAGCAGTTTTTATCAAAAATTTTTTAACATTTAAGACAAAAAAATAAGCATAATTAAAAAGACTTTTTTAGTCTTTTTAATTATGCTATAACAACATTATCTTTAAAAACTTTCACTAATGCTTGATATACATTTTAGGTCTGTCCCAAAAAGTTATTATTTTGATAATTCTGTTTTGAATAATTGCCATACATCATCTGTTTCCATACCTTTTGCCCAAGAGCCAACTCCTGCCAAGTTGTTTTCTGTGATTAATGATAATTTAGCTTTTAATGATGCTATGTCTTCTATCCATACTTGTTTTTTGTTATTTTCATCTGTGTATTCTACATAATTTTGTTTTAAATCATCGTCCCATTTTCTTTCTGCATCTGCTGGCACAACTGTTTCTATGTTTTTCATTGATAGTGTGTTTGATGTTGTTTTTCCGTCTGGATTAGTTGTCCAAACTCTTGTGTAAAATGGTACTGCTAATATTATTTTTTCTGATTCTATTTCTTCTGTTTTTAAGAATTTATTTAAACTCAATTTTACCCAATCATATCCTGCCGTTGTTCCTGGTTTTGTACTAGATACTCCGTATTCATCATATGCCATAAATACTATATAATCTGCCACGTCGCCAATTACGTTTCTATCAAAACATAAAGACCAAGTTTCTCCGCCATCTGGTGCCGTGACATCTACTGATGTTACTAGTCCAATTTCTTTTAGTCTAGGTGTTAGCTCTATTATAAATCTTGAAAACATATCTTTATCTTCTTGTTTCATATTTTCAAAATCTATATTTATTCCGTCTAACTTATATTTTACACATTTTTCTACAATGCTTTCAATCAATTTTTGTCTTAATTCGTAACTGTTCATAATTTTTGATGTTATTGATAAACTTTCTGTTGCTGCTTCTGCATTTGATACCATTGGCCATACTTTGTATCCATTTTCGTGTGCCCATTCTATATATGCTTGTCCTTTACTACCTATATTTTCACGTAGATTTCCATTTTTGTCCAAATAGAAAAATGCAGGTGATACAACATTTACTCCATCAATTGTTTCTCCAGTTCTATCTGGTGCTGAACCATATTGAGAAAAATAATCCCAAGTTAAATTTATTTTTTCTTCAATTTGTTTTTCTTCTTCCATACTTTCTCTAACAACAAATTCATTATCTAACTTATTAGATTTTATATACCCTACTTTCCCATTGTCAGTTCTTATACGTGTATACCCATTGTTAGAAGAAACCACAATTACGCAATCTCCTTTTTCTACTCTATCAATTGTTTTTGCAATAAAATTAGTAGATGATTTTACTGCTGCACCAGAAGTTACTATTGCTTTCTTTTGCTCTCTTTTTAAGGAATCCATAGTTACAACTTTAGTTTCTTCAACATTGGAAATTTCCACATCATAAACATCTTTCATTTCTGAAATTGGTAAATATATAATTCCATCTTTCTTAATAGCATGTGCATATATATTTTTATTTGAACCATTTATATTGATTTTATTTTCTTCAAATCCTATTGTTGCAATTTTCTTTTCATATGTAGTTACTATTTTATTATCTTCCTCTTCTTCATAAATATATTTATCAAAAAAATTTGCTATATCTGGTTTAGATAAATATATAACTCCATTTTCAACTAATACATTGTTTTTCAAATTTGATGTTACATTTCTATTGTTTATTACTAGGTTTATTTCTTTGTTATTATCTAAAATTATAAAATTATTTGCAATCATTCCTATTACGAAAATCACAAGTAACACTACTATTGTAAAAAACGTTTTTACTATCATTTTTTTCTTTTTTTCTATATCTTGTCTTGTTTGTAGTCTTTTTCCCTTTGGTTTTTGTATTTCT
>CANBES010000031.1 GCA_947367845.1 uncultured Clostridium sp.
AGATTATTCTATCTTGTTTTGTAAATTGATTGAAAAATGTATAAATTTGTGATACTATGTATCTGTACAAATGGTAATTTTTTGTTTAGATTGGAGATGTTAATTATGGCTTTTGATTTTAAGAAAGAGTATAAAGAATTTTATATGCCAAAGAATAAACCTAGTATTATTGAAATTCCTAAAATGAATTATATTGCAGTAAGAGGTACAGGAAATCCTAATGAAGAAAATGGGGATTATCAAAATACAATAGGATTATTATATGGAATTGCTTATACAATAAAAATGAGTTATAAAGGGATTCACAAAATAGATGGATTCTTTGAATATGTTGTTCCACCATTAGAGGGATTTTGGTGGCAAGATGGTATTAAAGGAACTATTGATTATAATAATAAAGGAGAAATGCACTTTATATCTATTATTAGATTACCAGAATTTGTAACAAAAGAGGATTTTGATTGGGCTATAGAAGAAGCAACAAAGAAAAAGAAACAAGATTTTTCAAGAGTTGAATTTCTAACTTATGATGAGGGTATTTGTGTTCAATGTATGCACAATGGTAGTTATGATGATGAACCTGTAACAGTAGATTTAATGCACGAATATATGAAAGAAAATGGATATGAATTGGATATAACAGATACTAGATACCATCACGAAATATATTTAAGTGATCCAAGAAAATGTGATGTAAGCAAATTAAAGACAGTAATAAGACATCCAATTAAGAAGATTAAATAATTACAAATTACAATAAGTAGGGCAGGTAATTAAGTTGAAAATTATCTGTCCTTTGTGTTATAATCAAAACATCAATTAGTAAGTTGTAGAGGAGAATTTATGAAGAAAAAGAAAATATTTATTAGTGTAGGAATTATTTTAATATTACTTATTGTAGCAGGAATTATAACAAATTATGTAGATAGTGGCAGAGTAACAACTGGACACGAGCCAAAATATTGTATTAAAATAGTAAATAGTGAAGGTAATAAAGTAACTTATTGGGGATTAGGTTATAAAGTTATTAGATATGTGGGAGTATCACCAAATGAGCCTTATGAAAATAATATTGGTGTAAAAATGGGAAGTTGGTTTATGAAATATGATTTACCAACAAAAAAAATCATCACAATAGGAAATGATGGTAAAACAATAGAAATAAGTAATTATGATGACATTAATAAAATTTATAATATATTAGTTAATTCAAAATATAACTCTGAAATATGTGATGGAATAAATACTCACAAAATAACAATGGATAATGAAGTATATTATTTAAAAGAAAGTTGTCAAGAGATCCAAAAAGGAGATAAACAGTCAAAAATCTCAAAAGAAGATTTAGATACAATATTAAAAATAATAGATAACAATCAGTAATGCAAATTACAATTTTGTAGTTTGAAAGATTTATAGTAAGTTGTAGGGAGGAATAATGTCTTTAATAAGTGTAAACAATTTAACTTTTGGATATGATGGAAGTTATAATAACATATTTGAAGATGTATCATTTAATATAGATACGGATTGGAAATTAGGCTTAATTGGTAGAAATGGCAAAGGTAAAACAACATTTTTAAAGTTATTACAGGGAAAATATGAATACAAAGGAACAATATCAAAAAATGTTGATGTTGATTATTTCCCTTTTGATGTAAATAATAAGGATAGAATGTCAATAGAAATAGTAAATGAAATTGCTCCCAATGTTCAAGATTGGGAAATTATAAAGGAATTAAATTTACTTAATGCTGATACAGAAATTTTATATAGGAAATTTAATTTATTAAGTGGTGGAGAGCAAGTAAAAATTCTCTTAATAAGTTTATTCTTAAAGGGAAATAATTTTTTATTGATAGATGAGCCTACAAATCATTTAGATATTGAAACGAGAGATAATTTAGTAAATTATTTAGAGAAGAAAAAAGGTTTTATATTGGTTTCTCACGATAGAATTTTTTTAGATAAAGTTGTAAATCATATAATTGCTATAAATAATACTAATATTGAAATACAGCAAGGTAATTTTTCATCTTGGAAAGAAAATAAAGATAGACAAGATAATTTTGAAAAAGTAGCAAATGAAAAGTTGCAAAGAGATATAAATAGACTTGAAATTGCTTCTAAAAATTCTGCAAAATGGTCAAATGAAGCTGAAAAGGCAAAAAGTAAAAAATATAATTCCGAAACTACAATAGACAAAGGCTATGTAGGTCATAAGGCTTCCAAAATGATGAAAAGTTCAAAAGTTATGAAACAAAGAACCCAAAAAGCAATAGATGAAAAAAGTAATTTGTTAAAAAATGTAGATAAGAATGAAACACTAAAAATTATTCCAATAGAAAGTAATAAAAATCCGTTAGTTTTAGCGAATAAATTACAGATAAAATACAATGAACAAGCAATATTCAAACCTATTTCCTTTGAAATAAATAATGAAGATAGAATTGCAATAATTGGAAAAAATGGTATTGGAAAATCAAGTATATTAAAACTTATTTTAGGAAAAGAAATACATTATAGTGGAGAATTTAAAGTAGCAAATGATTTAAAAATATCTTATGTATCACAGAGTACAGAGGATTTAAAAGGAAACCTAAAAACTTTTACACAAAATAATAAAATAGATGAAAGCATCTTCAAAGCAATGTTAATAAAAATGGGATTATCAAAATCCGATTTTGATACTAATATGCAAGATATGAGTGAAGGTCAAAAGAAAAAAGTTTTAATTGCAAAAAGTATATCTGAACAAGCAAATATTTATATATGGGATGAGCCTTTGAATTATATTGATATATTAACAAGAATACAAATAGAAGAGGCTGTTTTAAATTATAAGCCTACACTTATTTTGGTAGAACACGATAAAACATTTATTGAAAAAGTGGCAACAAAAATTATAAATTTAGAAAAGTAGGTTACAATTCATACGAGAAAAAGATGATAAGAAAATTTGAAAAGATTGATATAAATGATGTAATGAAAATATGGAAAGATAAAAATATATTATTTAGAGTTATTTTAAACAGATGCAGTAAATTTTTTATTAAAGGAGGAAAATGTTATGTGTACAGCGATAACATATAAAACAAAAGATTCTTATTTTGGAAGAAATTTAGATTATGATTTTTCTTATGGAGACGAAGTAACGATAACACCAAGAAATTTTCAATTCAATTTTAGAAAGAAAAAAAGTATAAACTCTCATTATGCCATGATTGGTATGGCACATGTTACAGAGGATTACCCATTATATCATGATGCTGTCAACGAAAAAGGATTAGCAATGGCAGGATTAAATTTCGTAGGTAATGCAGACTATAAAGAATATGTGGAAGGTAAAGATAATATAGCACAATTTGAATTTATTCCATGGATTCTAAGTCAATGTGCGAATGTAAAAGAAGCACGAGTTTTAGTGGAAAAGATGAATTTACTAAATATTTCATTTAGTGATAAATTACCAGTAGCAGATTTACATTGGATTATTGCAGATAGTGAAGAAACTATAACAGTAGAATCAGTAAAAGAAGGAATTAAAATATACGAAAATCCAGTAGGGGTTTTAACTAATAATCCTCCTTTTGATATGCAAATGTTTGCATTAAATAATTATATGAGCTTATCAGTAAAATCACCAGAAAATAATTTTTCAAAGGAATTAAATTTAAAGCAATATAGTCGTGGAATGGGAGCATTAGGGCTTCCAGGAGACCTATCATCGCAATCTAGATTTGTAAGAGTAGCATTTACAAAAATGAATTCTATTTCTGGAGAAAGTGAAACAGAAAGCGTTAGCCAATTTTTTCACATACTTAATTCGGTTGACCAGCAAAGAGGATGTTGTAATGTAGGAGATGGAAAATATGAGATAACAATTTATACATCATGTTGCAATGTCAATAAAGGAATTTATTATTATACAAGTTATGATAATCATCAAATTACTGCTGTGGATATGAACAAAGAAAATTTAGATGGAGATAAATTAATACGATATTCACTGATAAAAGAAGAACAAATAAGAATGCAAAATTAGGTTTACAAATTACAACATATAGTGGAGTGAAGTTTATTATGAAAGTAGGAATTATTTCAGATATTCATGGAAATATAAAAGCTTTAGAAGCGGTTTTACAAGAATTAAAAAGTAAAGATATAGAAAAAATAATAGTTTTAGGAGACTTAATAGGTGGAGCGCCTATGTCAGAAGAAGTAGTACAAAAAATAATGATATTGCAAGATAAACTAATTATTGTAAAAGGAAATCGTGAAACACATCTAATTGAAGGATTGCCAAAAGTTGTGCACGATGAGAAATTTGAAGTAACGCAGGAACAAAAAGATGCCCATAAATATTTAGGGAATGAATTAAGTGACAAGTCAAAACAATTTATAAAAAACTTACCAAGGGAAATTGAATTTGAACTAGAAGGAAAGAAAATATATGTATCACACTATCCACTAGACCAAAAAGGAAATTTCAGAAAACATATAAAAAAGGCAAACATAAAAGAAAATGAAGAAATGTTTTCAGGAATAGATGCAGACATATATTTATATGGGCATACTCATGTAGAAAATTATAATAGAAGAAATGACAAAATATACGTAAATCCAGGTGCTTTAGGATGTCCAGGTAAAACTGATTTTGCACCATATGGAATATTAAATATTGAAAATGACAAAGTAACTTATGAACAATTATATGCAAAATATAATGTACAGGAAGTAATTGATTATATGAAAGAAACTCAAATTCCTGGATATAAGGGAACACTTAGACTTTTTTATGGTACAAGTGAATAATAATATTTTTAAATTGGAGATAAAATGAATATAATAAAACCACAAAAAATGAATTTAGAAGAACTACAAGAAATAAAATTAGAAAATATAAGAAATGATGAACAAATTGAATATGCTAATATAGAAAACGAAGAAAGCAATAATATCTTATTGCAGGATACTCAATTTGAACATTGCAAAATTAGTAATATAGTTATGCAAAATGCTGAATTAGACAAGATTACATTTAGTGATGTCATATTTAAAAACTGTGATTTTTCAAATACAAACTTTATAAACAGTACATTTATAAGATGTGAATTTAATAACTGCAAATTATCAGGCACTAGCTTTTCAGAAAATAGATTATTTAATGTAACATTTTCTGAAGCAAATGCTAATTATATCAACTTATCAATGGCGAGTTTAGAGAAAGTTTTATTTAAAGAGATGCAAATGAGAACTTGTTATTTTCAAGAAACAAAGCTAAAAGACATATTTTTTGAAGATGTAGATTTAACACGGTGCGCAATTTTTCAAAACAAGCTTAAAGGGAGTGGATTTATCTACTTGCAAAATAGAACGATTAGCTGTTTCGATTGAAGATATAAAAGGTGCTATAATTGACCAATTTCAAGCAATTGATTTATTGTATTTATTAGGTGTGAAAATTAAATAAATTTTAGGGTGTTTTTGAGGACTGTCCCCAAAAACACCCTAAAAGTCTAAACAAGAATATTATAAAACAAAGTAGTACCCATGCAAACCAAAACACCACAAGCTGTAGGAATTAGGAAACTAAGGAAAGTCCATTTCCAGCTACCAGTTTCCTTCTTAATAGTCAAAAGAGTAGTAGTACAAGGAAAATGCAAGCAAGTAAAAATCATAACATTAATAGCAGTAAGCATAGTCCAGCCATTCTGAACCAAAATTTTGCCAATAGAAAAAGTATCTTCCAAATTAACCAAAGAATTTTTTCCAAGATAGCACATCAAAATAATAGGTAAAACAATTTCATTAGCAGGAATACCAAAAATAAATGCTGCTAAAATATAACCATCAAATCCCATAAGCTTAGCAAAAGGATTTAAGAAGTTAGCAATAATGGAAAGTAAACTTGAACCACCAATTGATATACTTGCAAAAAGCCAAATGATAAGCCCAGCAGGGGCGGCAACAGCAATTGCTCTGCCTAATACGAATAAGGTTCTATCTAAGAACGAAGTAACAACAATCCTTCCAAATTGAGGCTTTCTATATGGTGGCAATTCTAATGCAAATGAGGAAGGCATTCCTTTTAGAATTGTTTTTGATAGTATTTTTGACACTAATAATGTAAGGAGAATTCCTAATAAAATAACAAATATAACTGCTATTGTTGATACAATTGAAGCTCCGAAACCTTGCATTGTTCCAGCAATAAATATTGTTGCTATTGATATTAGTAGTGGAAATCTTCCATTGCAAGGAACAAAGTTGTTTGTCAATATTGCAATTAATTTTTCTCTTGGTGAATTGATTATTCTACATCCTACAACACCAGCAGCATTGCATCCAAATCCCATACACATAGTAATCATCTGTTTTCCAGTACAACAACATTTCTTAAAAAAACCGTCCATATTGAAAGCAATTCTAGGTAAATATCCCAAATCTTCCAAAAAAGTAAATAAAGGGAAGAAGATAGCCATAGGCGGAAGCATAACAGAGACAATCCAAGTAAGAGTTTGATAAACACCAGAAATTAGCATATCTGAAATCCAAGAAGGACAGTGTATCCAGTTCGCAAATAGGAATAGTTTTTCTTGAAACCATGCAAAGCAACTAAATAAAAGTTGAGAAGGATAATTACTTCCAACAATAGTAAGCCAAAATATAACTCCTAAAAATAAAATCATAATAGGAAATCCAAAAGTCTTAGAAGTAAGGATTTTATCAATTTTTCTATCTCTTCCGAGTATGATTTTCACTTTCAAAAGTGCATACTTTTGAACAAATTTCTTCTGCACGTTTCATGATAGATGAAACAATAGCATCAGGGGATTTTTCACCTTCTGGATATTGCACTAATTTAGGACTTGGAATAATTTCTTTTTTACAAACTTTTGATATAGTGTCTAGCAAATTATTTAAAGTTTTCTTTTTTCTCGCAATAGTTCCGAACCACAGGAACGCCCAATTCTTCTGATAACAGTTTTAAGTCTATTTTTATTTTTTTCTTTTTAGCTTCATCTAATAGATTGACACACACAATCACATTTTTTGTAATTTCCATAATTTGAAAGACTAAATTTAAGTTTCTCTCTAAACAAGTACTATCAACAACAATAACAGTAGCATCAGGATTACCATACAGAATAAAATCACGTGCAATTTCTTCTTCTTCAGAATTAGACATAATAGAATATGTACCAGGAATATCAACAAATAGAAAATCGTTTCCCTTAAAAGTGCAATTGCCAGTAGCATTAGCAACGGTTTTGCCTGGCCAATTACCAGTATGTTGATGAAGACCAGTTAACCCATTGAATATAGTAGATTTACCCACATTTGGATTTCCGACTTAGTGCAATGGTGTAGCCATTTTCATTTTTCAAACTCCTAAAATCATTTTCTAACAATTGTGTTCCAGTTGAAGAGTTGGTAAGGCCCATAAAAACACCTCCTAATTTAATTAATATAATCTATGTTAAAAAAATTAAAAGGTGATATATATATTATAAACTTACAAAAATAGATAAGGCATCTTCATCTCTAATAGCAATCAAACTACCACGAATATCAAAAGCTCGCAATCCGCCAGAAGGACTACTTAGAACAGGTGTAATTGAAGAACCTGAAACTAGCCCTAAATCTAAAAGACGTCTACGAATTTCTCCGTCGCAAGTTAAATTTTCTATAATGCCCTTTTGGTTGACGGGCAAAGAAGTTAAAGAAATAATATCTCTGTTCATTGGGCATACCTCCTAAAATCCTTATATAATATTATATTTTGTCGAAAAATAAATGTTACATTTATAAGATGCAAAATGTCGAAATTCGAAAATTTTATATTGACAATTTTGTTAAATTATGAAAAAATAGCAAAGTAAAAATAAGAAACAAAAGGAAATAACATTCTATATATATGAAAGTGTTATAAAAGAAAGGATTGATATAAAAATGGAAAAAGTAAGAGGTTTTGAAGTAGCAAAAGGATTTGAAGATAAAGGAATTAATTTACCAGTTAGAAAAACAAAATATTCAGCCGGATATGATTTAGAAGCAGCAGAAGATGTAACAATACCAAGCTTTAAAAAAGGAATGAACCCAACGCTAGTAAAAACAGGAATAAAAGCATATATGGCAGATGATGAAGTTTTGATGTTATATAACAGAAGCTCAAACCCAAAGAAAAAAGGACTAATATTAGCAAATAGCGTAGGAGTAGTAGATAAAGACTATTATGGAAATCCAGACAATGACGGTCACATTATGTTTGCATTTTACAATATAAAAGAAGAAGACATCGAAATAAAAAAAGGAGAAGCAATAGGACAAGGTGTATTTCAAAAATACTTTGTAACAGATAATGATATCGCAGAAGGAGAAAGAGTTGGCGGATTTGGATCAACAAGTAGATAGGGATAATCTGAAGTAAGATTAAAGTTTTTGAGCAGGATATAGAATACATAGCTCAAAAAGACTAAAAAAATAGTAAAAAAAATTAAAAAACTTTAAGACTTACAGCCACAAGCGAAACCAGCTAAATATACATAAAAATGTAAAGGTAAAGGCTTTGACTTTTGCCTTTTTTTGTAGTATAATAAATATGGTTAAAAAATCCAGTAAAGTTATTAAAAGGTTTTTCATTACATAACTTTATTATCTTTTTTTCGCCAATAAAAAATGCTGAAAGGAGTGAACTTACATGTTTAATGTAGGAGACAAAATTGTATATCCAATGCATGGAGCAGGGATTATAGATTCAATAGAAGAAAAAGATATATTAGGGGAGAAACAAGCTTACTATATTTTGAAAATGCCAGGAGAAGTAAAGGTAATGGTGCCAACAACTAAGGCAGAAGAAATAGGGGTAAGAAATATAATAGATAAAGGTTCAGCAGATAAAGTAATAGGAATACTAGAACAAGATGAAACAGTTATGGACAAAAACTGGAATAAGAGATATAGAGATAATATGGATAAAATGAAAAGCGGGGACATATATGAAATTGCAGATGTTGTTAGAAATTTAAGCTTCAAACAAAAAGAAAAAGGTCTATCAACAGGTGAGAAAAAGATGCTTAATAATGCAAAACAAATACTAGTAAGCGAATTAGTATTGGCAGAGCATGCATCACAAGAAGAAGTAGAACAATTAGTTGATAGCAAAATTAATACATCTTATATGATGTTTAGAGCAGATGATATTCAACCTGAAAGTGTTGTTAATAAGTTCATTCCATTTGATGGAACAGGAACAAATGATTAAAGGAAATGTCCATTTTGGGACGTTTCCTTTTGGACATTATGTCCATTCTGGACACATCTTTGCACTTGGAGTTGTTTTTTTGATTTTTTTTTGAAATTGTATTGACAAATTTATGTTGGCATATTATAATATGTATTGTCGTTAATAGATGACCAGTTCATTTTTATGCAGATGTGGCGGAACTGGTAGACGCACAGGACTTAAAATCCTGCGGTTGAATAAACCGTGCCGGTTCGATTCCGGCCATCTGCACCAATGACGTATCTGTTCGAACTAATTGAACAGATTGATACAAAAATCATTCAGCAAATGGATGATTTTTTTGTTTGGAAAAAATTTATTGCCTCGCAGAGCCCCCATGTTATGATAGTATGTCATAACATATAGGGGAGAACGCTTTAGTTAAGTACACTAAATAATTCTCCCCATAAAATAGCTTGTTTAAGCTGATATTCTTTTATTTAACATTTTTTCAATTACCATTGTTATATCTTCTAAACATACTGGAAAAGAAATTATACCAACACCTCTATAATATATATCTATTTCTTGTACCTTTTTACCATTAACTTTTTCTGCTTGATGAACAAGTATTTTTTCAATTAGTTCATTTAAGATTTCTGGTGTTAATTCAGTTATTTCAGTATATTTCTTAACATTAGATATAAACTGTGTTAAATCGTTTGTTTTCTTTTCCGTATTGTTTATTTGCTTTGATAACTGGTTAATTTTTAATTTTAATTCTTGTTGTTCCTTATCATAATTAAAAGATAAGTTCCTAAATCTTTCATCTGTTAGCTTTCCTGAAATATTATCTTCGTAAATATGCTGAAACAAAGTATCAATTTCAATTATTCTGCTTTTTGCTTTTTCAAGTTCTTTCTTGTTTTTAGATAATGTTTTTGCTTCTTCTTTAGAACTTTTATCTAATTGCTCTTTTATAAATAAATCTTCATAGTTCTTCATATAAGAAACTACTTTTTGTATATTTTCTAAAACAAGACTTTGCAATACTTCGTCTGTAATCCAGTGTGAAGTACACAAAGAAGTATTTTTCTTATAACTTGAACATCTGTAATGGTCTTTTGCTTTTAGATTATTTACAGGTGATTGAAAGTATAGCTTTTTGCCACAATCATAACAGAAAAGTAATCCTGAAAATATACTTTTCTTACCTGAACGAGTTGGCTTTTTTCTGTTATTTCTTAACTCTTGAGCAATATTCCAAGTATATTCATCAATAATTGGCTCATGGGTATTTTTAAATATTTGCCAATCTTCTTTTGGAATAGGAACTTTAGTCTTATCTTTGTAAGAACGAATGGTATATTTAAAATTAACAGTATCTCCAATATATTCTTGTCTATCTAAAATACTCGCTACTGTTGTGGGATTCCAGTGATGTTTAAATTCTTGTAGTTTAGATGGGAACTTTCTTCCAACACTTATAAAATACTCTGCTGGTGTCATTATATTTCGTTTGGTAAGTATTCTTGCAATTTCAAAAGTTCCATATCCTTGAATAAATAAGTTATATATTTCTTTTACAACTTCTGCTGATGGCTCATCAATAACCCATTTTGTTTTATCTGTTTCATCTTTTTTATAACCATAAGGCACATTATTAGCAAGTGAAATACCAGATTCGCCTTTACTTTTTAGAACAGCTCTAACTTTTTGACTTGTATTTTTAGCATGCATTTCATTAAACCAATCTTGAATAGGCAAGAAGTCATTTAAACCTTTACTGCTATCAATATTATCCATTATAGCAATATATCTAATATTTAATCTTACAAAATCTTCTTCAAGAAGTTGTCCCACAACAAGTCTGTTTCTTCCAAGTCTTGAATGGTCTTTTACTATAATTGTTCCAATTTTGCCTTGTTCCGCTAATTCCATTATTTCCATAAAAGCAGGTCTTGTAAAAGTAGTTCCAGAATACCCATCATCAACAAAGAACTTAATATTTTGAAATTTGTTATCTTCTGCATATTTACTTAAAATTATTTTTTGATTTTTTATACTATTGCTTTCTCCAGCCATTTCATCATCTCTTGATAAACGGCAGTATAAAGCTGTTATTTTATCGCTTTCTAGCTGTTTCATTATTTACTCCTTTCTTTAGACAGCTTGAAATACGATATAAAATTGTAGTTACTACATTTCAAGTAGTGTTTATAATATACCATATTTCAAACTAAAAATTCAATACAAAAACTTTACTTTTGGAAGATTTCAAAAAATCTAGTTAATATTGTGTGTTCTCCATCTTTGTTAAAATAGGTATTTACTTTATAAACAGTACCTTTTATTTCTTTTTCAAAGTTCAAATCTTGTTCTGGATAAAAACTTCTTAAATATTCTGTAATTTCTTCGTTGCTCATTTTAGAAAGTTTATTACAAAATTCATTCATTAAATTCTCTAAAAACTCATATTCTTCATTAGTTAATTCAATTCTATATATTTTTTCATTATCTTGCATCTCTATCAGCCCTCCTTTTTTTCTTGTATTCAGGAGAGTTCTTTAATTTCTGTTTTTCAAGTCTTGCTTCTTCACGAGCTTTTTTCTTAGCTTGTATTTTTTCTTGTTCAAATCTTTGTCTTTCTAACTCATCTTGTTTTTCTTTATCAAATAGACCTTTGAAGAAATCTGTAACTTTTTGAGGTGCAAGTTTTATTGCGTGAAAATAATCTTTTGTTTTCTCTACTATATCATCATATAGAGATTTCCATTTATCTACTGCATTTCTTAAATTATCAATTCTAGTATTAAGCTCATAAATTTCTTTATCTGCAACAATTCCTTTTTTAGCATATTCAGTTAAATTCTCATAATCTTCTTGTTCTAATTCAATCTTTTTAGAAAATCTCTTTTGTTTTCCTAAATTCGAAATATCTTCAATTTGCTTGTCATATTTCATATAGGAATTATAAGAAGACTCTTTTTCTTCAACTTTATTTGTAATGTTTTCTAGTCTTTCAGTATCTTTTTTAATTTTAAATTGCAAGTCATCTAAATGTTCTTGATTACTGCCTTTTACACCACGAATAAAGTCTTTATAGCCACTATCAGACATATATTTAAAAAATCTATCTTGTAATAAGCTATATGATTTTATTAGAACTGCATTACCTTTTTTATCATATACAGGCTTTCCTTGATTATCTAATACTTGTTCAGATTTCCATTTGTTACTATGGCTAACTTGATTTATTACTTCTTTTGTTGTTCCAACCAAAGATTTATCTTTACACTTTTTAGTCCATTTTACTTCTTTTCTTACAACAGGGAGTGCTACAACATGTAAATGATAATGATATATAGGCTTTCCATATTCTTCAGTCAAAGCAATATTTAATTCATCTGCATGCATAACTGCTGATATAATGTTATCAGTTCCCATTTCTTCTTCAGCAAAGTGAAATGCTTTCTCGTAAAATTCTTTTGCAAATTCATAACCACCATGTTTTTCAAAATAGTCAGAGTTAATGTCGAATATGAGTTCATCAAAAAGTTTAGCATTATCTCTTAAGCCTCTTAATGATACCTGTTTACTGTCAATTAGCTCTTTTAATTTTTCATTATAGGTAGTTTCACATCTTTTGTAATGAATATTATTAGGTGTTTGAATTAAATCAACATTCATATTAAAATATGATTTATTTTTTCTTTCGTTGTGTCGTTCAGCTTTAGTTATACTTGTTTTAGTATAAGTTTCTACTCTAGCTACTGAATAATTTGTTTTGTTCTTGTCCAATATATTTCCCTTTCTGTAGGTAGCAAGCGAGCGACCGAAGGGAGCTGTTACATAACTTTCTAACGAAAGTATGTAACCCACTATGACACTTTCAAAACTTCGTTTTGGAAAGATGTCGTGGGCTCCTTGCGGAGGGCTCATAAATTATCTAATCTTGCGATAGATAATTTATGTTTGGCTTCGCCAAAGCACAAAAATATATTTAATACCGTTCATATATTCTTTGGCTTATCTTAACAATTTATTTACATACCAAAAATAAATTGTTAAGCTCTTTTTGTTTCTGTATAAATAGAGAGGGCAGAAAATTATTTATATACAACAAAAAGACCATAAGCGATATACCAATACTCTATTTACCTACATGAATACAATTTTAATAAGCTCAAACAAAATTTGAGTTTTTAAATATGTACTCATTTTATAGTGTGTATGTAAATAGAATATTGAATTTTGCACTCATGGCTTTCTAATTACTTATAAA
>CANBES010000032.1 GCA_947367845.1 uncultured Clostridium sp.
TTGAGCCTGAGTGAAAGCTCCTTTTTTTATAAACATACAAATTCTTATCAAATGGAATGAACAAAATAAAAGCTAAATTTTGCCCTATTGCCCCTCCAAATACATCCAAACCATTAACCAGTAACAGAAATTTGACTAAATATCAAAATAAATATATAATAATAGGCGAGAAAATAAATAGGTGATAAAATGAAAAATATAAAAGATTATGATTTAGAAGAACTAAAAACAGAAATAAAAGAAATAGGAGAAAATCCATTCAGAGCAGAGCAAATATTCAAATGGTTATATCAAGACAAAGTAAAAGAATTTGATGAAATGACAAACCTATCATTACAACTAAGAGAAAAACTAAAAGAAAACTACACAATGTGTAACTACAAAATACTAAAAAAGCAAAAATCAAAAGACGGAACAATTAAATATCTATTCGACGTATTAGATGGAAATGCAATAGAAACAGTATTAATGAGTTACCACCATGGATACAGCTTATGTGTATCATCACAAATAGGATGTAAAATGGGATGTAAATTTTGCGCATCAACAGGAATAAACTTCATAAGAAATCTAACAAGTGGAGAAATAGTAGAGCAAATTCTTGCAGTAGAGCAAGACGAAAACATAAGAATAGCAAATGTTGTATTTATGGGAATTGGAGAACCATTAGACAATTATGATAATGTTGTAAATGCAATCCATATAATAAATAACCAAAAAGGATTAAGCATAGGAGCAAGACACATCAGTATATCAACAAGTGGACTAGTACCAAAAATCTATAAATTAGCAGAAGAAAACATTCAATGCACATTATCAATTTCGTTACATGCAACAAACAATGAAAAACGTAGCAGTATGATGCCAGTAAATAATAGCTATCCAATTGAAGAACTAATGCAAGCTTGCAAAGATTATATCAAAAAAACAAATAGAAGAATATCATTTGAATATGCACTTGCAAAAGGGAATAACGACAATTTAGATGATGCAAAAGAATTGATTAGATTATTGAAAGGTATGTTATGCCACGTAAATTTAATACCAATCAACAAAATAGAAAATGGTCAGTTTGACAAAAGTTCAAATGAAAACATTATGAAGTTTAGAGACTTCTTAAATGACCACGGAATTGTGGCAACTATTAGAAGAGAACTTGGCTCTGATATAGATGCTGCCTGCCGGACAATTAAGAAGAAAAAACTTAAAAGAATAATATAGGGAGAAAGAAATGTTATTAAAAGATATAAAATTACCATTTCCAAATAAAATAAAAGTATATGCATTTGTAGGACCATCAGGAACAGGAAAAAGTTACAGAGCACAAATGGTGGCAAGTGAGAAAAACATAAATTACATAATAGATGATGGATTACTTATAAAAGAAAATCAAGTAATAGCAGGGGAATCGGCTAAAAAGGCAGAGACAAAGGTTGCAACAGTTAAACATGCTCTATTTTACGAGGAAAGTGAGAGAGAACCAATAATAAAAGCTCTAAAAAAATATAGAGCAGAAAGTATTTTAATACTTGGAACATCAGACGGAATGGTTCAAAAAATAGCAGCAAATTTAGGGTTGCCAGAAATTTCAGAAACAGTATATATAACAGATGTTGCAACAGAAGAAGAAATGAAAACGGCAAGAAGAATTAGGGTAACAGAAGGTAAACACGTAATACCAGTTCCAACATTTGAAATAAAAAAGGACTTTTCACGGATATTTACTAGACCCACTTCAAATTTTCAAATCAAAAGGAAAAGGACAACAACCATATATATCAGAAAAATCAATAATAAGACCAACATTCAGTTACATGGGAAAATTCACAATATCAGACTTAGTATTTAGGCAAATACTAGAATATTTAGCTCAGAAGACGCCAGCAATACATAAAGTATTAAAAACAAGAGTTGAAAATTATGGTGAAGGTGCTAAAATATATATGGAAGTTAGCATTGTATATGGATTTAATGTAGTTGAAGGATTAAATAGCTTCAAAGAAAAATCAAAGAAAGAAATTGAAACATTAACAGCAATGAATGTTACAAAATTAGAAGTTGTGGCAAAAAATATTTATGTGCCACAAGAAGGAGGAGAACAATAATGTCATTTATAGTAGCGATTGACGGACCTGCTGGAAGCGGTAAAGGTACAATAACAGAAATACTTAGTAAAGAATTAGGATTAGTAAATATTGGGTCAGGTTCTGCATATAGATGTGTTGCATTAGCAACAATAAAAGCAGGGATAAAATTAGAAGAAAAGGAAAAAATAATAGACCTTTTAGATAAAATCAATATAGAATTTAAAATGGAAGACGGAAAAGATGTAGTCTATTTAGACGGAGAAGATGTAAGTAGCAGAATTAGAGAAACTGACGTTGCAAAAATTGTCTCTCCAATATCTTCAATAAAAGAAGTAAGATTTAAATTAAATGATATATTTAGAAAATGTGCAGAAGGAAAAAAAGTAATAATGGAAGGCAGAGACATTGGAACTTATGTATTTCCAAATGCAGATGTAAAACTATATTTTGATGCAACTCCTGAAGAACGTGCTAGAAGAAGATTTGAACAAAATAAACAAAGTGGTATTGATATGAGCTATGAAGAGGTTTTGGCAAATATTATTGCTCGTGACAAAAATGATATGGAAAAAGAAATTGGAGCTTTAAAACAAGCAGATGATGCCGTGTATATTGAATCTACTAATATGACAATTGAAGAGCAAGCAGAGACCGCTAAAAAGGTTATTTTAGAAAAGTTAGGTAAATAGTAGGAGTTGAAAAAAGTGAAAGAATTTTTTAAAAAAATAGGAAGAGGAATAGTAATAGGTGCAATATATGCATATTGTAAAGTAGTGCATAGAGTAAAAATAATAGGAAAAGAAAATGTGCCAAAAGAAGGACCAGTAATAATCTGTGGAAATCACAGAACATATTTAGACCCACCATTAATGGAAGCAACATGTGGTCGATATGCAAGATTTTTGGCAAAAGAAGAACTAACAAAAAATCCATTTTTAGCATTTTTAGGAATTGTATTTGATGCAATCTTAGTAAAAAGAGACTCAAAAGAAGTAACAGCAATAAAAGAATCTTTGAAAACACTAAAAAATGGTCAATGTTTGGCTCTATTCCCAGAAGGAACAAGAAATGGACTGGAAAAAGGTGAAGCAGTAAAAGATGGAGCAGCATTTTTTGCAGTAAGAAGCGGAGCAAAAGTTGTACCTTGTGGTATAAAAGGTGGAGAAAAGGGAAATAGAAAAGTTACAATTACATATGGAAAGTCTTTAGATTTTAGCCAATATAAAGGAGCTAAGGACAAGGAAACTTTGGATAAGGTTACTAAGGAGATTATGGATAATATAATTGAATTAACAAAATAGGAAAGGGTGTTTTTTAGGACTGTCCCCAAAAACACCCAAAAATGAGAAAATTATGTTGACACTGGAAATTAATAGGTGTATAATATTAGATAGTATTAAAAAATTAGACGTTTTTAAAAAGGCGACTTTATAAAAACGTCTTATGTTATGAAAAAGGGGTAATAAAAAATGAACAACCAAAAAATAAGAAACATAGCAATAATAGCACACGTAGACCATGGAAAAACAACATTAGTAGACGCAATGTTAAGACAAAGTCACATATTCAGAGAAAACGAACAAGTACAAGAAAGAGTAATGGACTCAAATGACCAAGAAAAAGAAAGAGGAATAACAATACTTTCAAAAAACACATCAGTAATGCATGATGATATCAAAATAAACATAGTAGATACACCAGGGCACGCAGACTTTGGTGGAGAGGTTGAGAGAGTTTTAAAAACAGTTGACGGAGTTTTACTTTTAGTTGATGCTTTTGAAGGTGCAATGCCACAAACAAGAGAAGTTTTAAAGAAATCATTAGCACTAGGATTAAAACCAATTGTTGTAATAAACAAAATTGATAGACCAGGAGCTACACCAGAGAAAGTAGTAGACCAAGTAATTGAATTATTTATTGAATTAGATGCAAGTGACGAACAATTAGAATTCCCAGTTGTATATGCATCAGCAAAAAACGGAATTGCTAAAATGGATTTAAGTGAAGAAACAACAGACTTATCTTGTCTATTCAAAACAATAATTAACACAATAGAAGCACCAAACTGTGATGAAGAAGGACCAGCGCAAATGCTAGTGTCTAATATCGATTATGATGATTATGTAGGAAGAATTGCAGTAGGAAGAGTTGAAAGAGGAGTTATAAAAGTTGGAATGCCAGTTGCAATCTGTGGAAAAGAAGATAAAATAACACAAGGAAGAATTGCAAAAGTATATACACATGTTGGATTAAACAAAGTAGAAGTTGAAGAAGGAAAAGCAGGAGATATAATCGAACTTGCAGGACTAGCAGACATCAACATAGGAGACACAATATGTGACTTCAACAATCCTGAAAAAATCCCATTTGTAGACATCGACGAACCAACAGTATCAATGACATTTAGTGTAAACAATGGACCATTTGCAGGAAAAGAAGGACAATTTATAACATCAAGACATATACGTGACAGACTATTCAAAGAACTAGAAAGAAACGTATCATTAAGAGTAAAAGAAACAGACTCACCAGACTCATTTGAAGTATCAGGAAGAGGAGAACTTCACTTATCAGTATTAATAGAAACAATGAGAAGAGAAGGATTTGAACTATTAGTATCAAGACCAAAAGTTATATACAAAGAAATTGACGGAGTAAAATGCGAGCCAATCGAACTATTAGTAGTAAACGTTCCAGATGACTGCGTAGGAAATGTAATTGAAAAACTAGGTAGAAGAAAAGCTGAAATGGTAAATATGGAACCAGCTGAAACAGGTCATACAAAAATAGAATTCAAAATACCAGCAAGAGGACTAATTGGATACAGAACAGAATTCTTAACAGACACAAAAGGTGAAGGAACAATGAACCACATCTTTGACTCATACGAGCCATTCAAAGGAGACATTCAAGCCAGAGTAAGAGGAACAATAGTAGCATTTGAAAAAGGAAAATCAGTAACATATGGACTATACAATGCACAAGACAAAGGAGACCTATTTATAGGAGCAGGTGTAGAAGTATATGAAGGAATGATAGTAGGATTAAACTCAAGAGGAGAAGATCTAAGCATAAATGTATGTAAAGAAAAACATTTAACAAACACAAGAGCTTCAGGTTCAGATGACGCATTAAGACTAGTACCACCAATTCAAATGTCACTAGAAAAAGCAATTGAATTCATACAAGATGACGAACTAGTAGAAATAACACCAAAATCAATTCGTCTAAGAAAGAAAATATTAGACTCAAAAGAAAGAGAAAGAGCTAACAGACGTTAATGATGTTTTTGGGGACGGAGCAAAAAAACATCGCTTGATAATAAACGGTCATTTTAAACTTTTTAGGAGAAAAGATATGGATAAAACTGAATTAAAGAAAATAAAAGAAAAAGCTTTAGAAGCACATATTCCAATAATAATGGATGATACTTTGGAAGTAATGGAAAAATATTTAAAAGAAGAAAAGCCACAAAGAATTCTTGAAATTGGTACAGCAGTAGGATATTCAGCGATATGTTTTACAGATTTTTTAGCTGAAAATGGAGTAATAGATACAATTGAAAGAGATGCTGAAAGAGTAGAAGAAGCAAGAGAAAATATCAAAAGAACTCAAGTGGAAAGCAAGATAAATATTTATGAAGGAGATGCAGTAGAAATACTGCCAACTTTAAATGAAAAATATGATGCTGTTTTTATCGATGCAGCAAAAGGAAAATATCCATTTTTCTTGAAAGAAGCTTTAAGAATGATAAATCCAAATGGAATTATATTTGCTGATAATATTTTATATAAAGGATATGTTATGAGTGATTATAATAAACATAAACAACGTACAGCTGTAAGAAATTTGAGAGAATATATAAAAGAAGTTAGCGAAAATCCAAATTTAGAGACTGAAATTTTAGAAGTTGGAGATGGATTAGCTGTTAGTAAAATAAAATAAAAAACATAAGCCCTAGAAAAATAATTCTAGGGCTTATGAATTTACTAATTGAAATTCTAAAAACTCATAAATGGGTCAATTGACTGAGTAAGACCGATAGTATCAAAAATCTTACCAGGGCCATAGTAACCGAAGCCAGAAATATTAATTTTTTCTAAGTCTAAATTAATACGTTCAGGGTATCTCTTGTTATCATGGTCGGAATGGCGAACACCTTCTTCAAATTCAACTCGTAAATGAGTTGCAAATGTCCGAAGTTGAACCTCGATAGGAATTCCTTTAGGGCTCTTAAAGACAATATGTAAAGATTGATATCCATTTTTCTTAGGAGTTAGATAGTAGTCTTTTACATTAACTTCAAAATCTTTAAGAATTTTCGCTTTTTTTGGAACGACTATATTAGGATGTTGTTCGGCGCAGAAATCAACATTAAGCAGTGGTTCTGCAAGTTTAATGTTGTAACCCTTTTTCTTTGTGAAAAAGTTGATAGTTTCGTTTAGTAATTCATAAACCATATCAATGGCTTCATGAGAATCATCTTTTCCTAAATCCAAAACCAATCGAATTCCATAGATATCACAAATTCTATCTAAAGAATATTTTTCTCGTTCTTCATATGTTTTTGCGTTAAGAGATTTCAAAATAAATAATCGAATTTTTTCGTTATATTTGATAAAACTCTTTTTTCTTCTGAAAAAATGAATAGTGAAATTATATTTCTTTTCTTTTTTCCACTTTTTCATATGAGCAAGATATTGCGAGAAATCTTTCCGTGTAGGGTTGGCTTCTAAATATTGCAGTAACTTATTAGCGTACTCAATACAATAAGAGTTGCCAGTATCAATTAGAGCTTCCCGATAGTTATGAATCGCTTCTTCCAGAGTAATTGGTTCATCTGGACATAAAAAAGGAGCAATATCAGGAAAAGTAAAGTTTTTAGTAGATGTAGTATTGTTCATAATGTTTAAACCTTCTCTTTCTATCAATAAATTTTTATAAGCAAATGCTTATCTATATTATACCAAAAAAGTAAACATAAAGCAAATTTATTGACAATAAACCAAAACGAATATATAATGGTAGTGTTCAATTTGGGACATTTGGAGACGTTTCTTTTTTGTCCCGAACCAACTAAAATTAATATATAATAGTTTGATATATATTTTGGAAATAAAAATAGATAGGAGAGATATAACAATGAAAGAAGTAGAACTATTAGCACCAGCAGGATCATTTGAAAAAGCAAAAATTGCATTTTTATATGGAGCAGATGCAGTATATGCAGGAACATCATCATTATCACTTAGAACAAGAGCTGATATGCAAGATAATGACCTAGAAAATACAATAAAATACGCACATAGTATAGGAAAAAAAGTATATGTGACATTAAATATTTTTGCTTGGGATGAAAAGTATGAAGAGATAATAGAAATGGCAAAAAAACTAGAAGAACTAAAGCCAGACGGAATTATAGCAGCAGATGGTGGAGTAATGGAAATTCTAAAACAATATGCCCCAAGTGTAGCTATAAATGTAAGTACACAAGCAAACATAGTAAGTATGCATTCAGCAAACTTTTGGCGTAAAAACGGCGCAAAAAGAATGATTATGGCAAGAGAAATGAACAAGCAACAACTAAAATATATAATGGAAAATAAACCAGAAGATATGGAGATAGAAATATTTGTACATGGAGCAATCTGCTTTGCATATTCAGGAAGATGCTTCTTAAGTGACTTCCTATCTTGCAGAAGTGCAAACTTAGGCGACTGTGCTCAAAGTTGTAGATGGTCATATAATCTATATGCAGAAGAAAAAAACAATCCAGGAGAATATATGCCAATTGAAACAAATGAATATGGAACAAGTATATTTTCATCAAAAGACCTATGTTTGATAAAAGAAATTCCAGAAATAATTGAAATGGGAGTAGACAGTTTAAAAATAGAAGGACGACTTAAAACAGAATATTATCTAGCAAGTGTAATAAATGCTTATAGAAATGCAATTGATGACTACAAAAAAGACCCAACAAATTATGACTACACAAAATACTTAAAAGAATTAGAAAAAGTAAAAACAAGAGGATTAACAACATTTTACTTTAATGATAGAAACAATAAAGATATTCAAGAATATAGTGGTAGACAATATAATGACAATTATGAATTCGGTGGAAAAGTAGTAGAATACAATGAAGACATTTCTACAATTGAAATCAAAAACAAACTTATTGTAGGAGATATTTTAGAAATTATAGTTCCAAATCAAATAGAACCAGTGGAATTTAAGATAGAAAAACTTTACGATAGTGAAACAAATGAAGAAATAATAGAAGTAAGCCCAGGGGTTAAAGGACAACAAGTAAAAATGAAATTGCCAATTAAATGTGAAAAAGATTGGATATTAAGAAGAAAGAAATGATGTAATTGGGGACGGAGCAAAAAAACATTGGAAACAAAAACGATGTTTTTTTTGCTCCGTCCCCAATTACATCACTCCAATAAGTTAGCAATTAGAAATCCAGCCCAAATACACATCAAAGAAATAATACCGTTCAAATCAAGACTAACACTAGGCATTAAAACAAATATAGAACCAAGGCTAAATCCGATAATAGTATAAAATGTTTGAGCATAGAAATGTTCAAAAAAGAATTTAGTAAGTTTCATCCAAACAATACATCCTAAAATTAAGCCAATTCCCAAGGGAATAAGTATAGGAAAACACAAAGTAGAAATAGCTGATAAATAAGTAGAGTAGATTCCAAATAACATTAAAATTATGGTGCTACTTACTCCAGGCACTACAACGCCAACAGACATTGCAAATCCAGAAAGTACAAGATAAAGTGGAGTAATGCTGTCAACGGTGGAGTTAATAACGATGTTTTTTTCTAAAATGACTAAAAAAATTCCACAAGTAAATGCAACAATGGTGTATAACAAATAATGTAATTTGAATTTGCATTTTTGATTAACTTCTTTAAAAAGACTAGGAATACTACCAAATATAAGCCCTATAAAAATTGATTTTGTTTGTAATGAATATTGGGATAATAAATAATTTAATATGTTACTAAAAATTAAAATGCCAATACCAGCTCCAATAAAAATAGGTAGCAAGAATTTGGTGTGCTTTTTTATGTCTGAAAAAAAGTTTAAGATATGGTCTAATAAATCTTCATATATTCCAAAGATAACACAGAGTACACCACTGCTTATTCCAGGTAGTATGGCTCCTGAGCCAATTGCAATTCCTTTGATACAGTTTGATATAAAATTCATAATTCACCTCTTTTAAAGGTATGGTTTTAAATTTGAAAAAATTCTTAAAATATAATTTATATGAAAAGGTTAGCAACAAGAATAATTTCAAAAATTTTTATAGGTCAGGCACTTTTGTTTTTTTTAGTGAATATAATTTCAGTATGAAAATGGAGGTGCAATTATGTTCTCAGCACTTTGTATAAGTGGGATATATGGATTTATTGAATTTTTGAAATCGGCAGTATTTGTGGTTCGGATACATTCAAGGGAGTAACCTATTTCCAGAACCATTAACAGCAGAAGAAGAAAGAAAATGCTTAGAAGAGATGGCGAAAGGAAGTGATGAAGCAAGAAATATGTTAATAGAAAGAAATTTAAGACTAGTAGCACATATAGCAAAAAAATACAGTACGGCAAAAGTTGAACAAGATGATTTAATATCAATAGGAACGATAGGATTAATAAAAGGCATAAATAGCTTTAATGTGGAAAAAGGAGCTCGACTTTCTACATATGTTTCTAGATGTATAGATAATGAAATTTTAATGCATTTAAGAGCAACGAAAAAAATAGGTGCAGAAGTGTATTTAAATGAGCCAATTCGGAAAAGATAAAGATGATAATGTAGTAACATTACAAGAAGTATTGGAAAATAACGAAAGAAATATCGAAGAAGAAGTAGATATCAAAATGAAAATAAAGTTACTTTATGAAAAAATGAAAGATTTATTGAAAGATAGGGAAAAAACAATTTTAGAGCTTAGGTTTGGACTTCGGTGGACATAAGCCAAAAACTCAAAATGAAATTGCAAGCATGATGGGAATTTCACGTTCTTATGTATCTAGAATTGAAACAAAAGCAATAAACAAGCTTTCTAAAGAAATAAAAGAATGAAATATTAGACTTTTGATAACATATATGATATAATCCAATAAAAAATTAGGAGAAGATATGAAAAGAATAAAATTAGACGATAGAATATTACCAACATACACAAAAGGAGAAGAAATATTTAATATGACATCACACATAGTAGGAGGAGCATTCGGAATAGTTGTGCTAGTTCTATGTGTTGTATTTGCATCAATACATAAAAATGTATATGGAATTATAAGTGGAGCAATATATGGAGTAACAATGATAATGTTATACACAATGTCTAGCATATATCACGGATTAAGTCCAAAAAGAAAGGCCAAAAAAGTATTTCAAATATTAGACCACTGTTCAATATTTTTATTAATAGCAGGGTCATATACACCATTTGCTTTATGTACGATAAGAGAAGAAAATTTAGTTGCAGGTTGGGCAATATTTGGGATAATTTGGGCAGCAGCAATTATTGGAATAGTATTAAATTCAATAGATATAAAAAGATATAAAGTATTTTCAATGATATGCTATTTATTAATGGGATGGTGCATTTTATTAAGAGTAAAGGCTTTGCCACAAGCATTAGGGACAACAGGGCTTGCATTGCTAGTATCTGGTGGAATTGTTTATACAGTTGGAGCGGTTTTATATGGCTTTGGCAAAAAACATAAATATGTTCATTCACTATTTCATCTATGTATTTTAGCTGGAAGTATATTACAATTCTTCTGTATCCTACTATATGTAATGTAGATTGAAGATTGCTATAAATAATTAATGACAAAATCAAAAAAACTATTGATAAAAAAGTAGAGATATGATAAAATAAAAATAAGTTAAGAGATAACAAAAAATTAAATACCCTGCGTAGTACGTATAGGCAGAATTTTTAGAACCAACACACATTAAGAGGGGCTTAGACTCTGAAATATGGCGTGCAAGCTCACCAACTAAGAAGTGAGAAGCCCATGAATATTTTAGGAAGGCACCCACCTGTTTTTAGGAGCAGGTCCTTAAAAATTCAAAGCAACTGACGGCTAAGGCGGGGATTTTTTTGTGCCAAAAGGGACGGACCTTTTTGGCACATTTTTCGATTTTTTGGGACAGGCCGAAAAAATCAAAAAGTTTTAAAATTTTGTAGTAAAAATGATTAAGTTGTGATATATTAATTTCATAAGGATAGGAGTGTGATTTTTTTGAAAAAGAGCAAAATAAGGGAATTAGAAGAAATTGCAAAAAATATAAGAAGAGAAATTCTAGAACAGGTATATAGAGCTGGTTCAGGGCATCCAGGTGGGTCACTTTCGATAGCAGATATTCTAACTGTTCTATATTTTTATGAACTAAATATAGAAGAAAAAAATCCAACTTGGGAAGATAGAGATAGATTTATTCTTTCAAAGGGGCATTGTGCACCAGCGTTATATGCCAGCTTAGCAAATAGAGGATTTTTTGATCTAGAGGAATTAAAAGAATTTAGAAATATAAATGGAAAGTTGCAAGGACATCCAGATATGAAAAAAATACCTGGTGTTGATATGACAACAGGTTCGTTAGGACAAGGATTATCTACTGCAAATGGAATGGCAATTGCGGGAAAACTAGATAAGAAAGATTATAGAGTTTATTGCTTATTAGGCGATGGAGAGATAGAAGAAGGTCAAGTTTGGGAAGCAGCAATGGCTGCGAGCCAATACAAATTAGATAATTTGTGTGTTATTGTAGATAATAATAATCTTCAAATTGATGGAACAATTGAAGAAGTTATGAGTTCTAAACCAATTGATGAGAAGTTTAGAAGTTTTGGATTTCAAATTATAAAAATTGATGGAAATGATATTGATGAAATTATAAAAGCATTTGATGTAGCAAGAAATGTGAAAGGAAAACCTACATGCATAGTTGCAAAAACAGTAAAAGGAAAAGGTGTATCATTTATGGAAAATCAAGTAAAATGGCACGGGAAAGCGCCAAATGATGAAGAATTTAAACAAGCAATTGAAGAATTGTCGGCAAAATAAACTTTAGGAGGATAGACTAAAAATTAAAAAAGACATTTTGGGACACCCAAAAAAGTTTTAAAAAATCAGAAGCAAAATTCAAACCGAAAGGAAGAAAAAATATGAATTTAGAAAATAAAAAAGCAACACGTCAAAGTTATGGAGAAACTTTGCTAGAATTAGGAAAAGAAAACGAAAATATAGTAGTTTTAGATGCGGATTTATCAACTGCAACAAAAACTGATTTATTTGCTAAAGAATTCCCAGATAGATTTTTTGATTTAGGAATAGCAGAAGCAAATATGATAGGGACAGCAGCAGGTCTTGCAACTTGTGGAAAAATACCATATGCGAGCACATTTGCAGTTTTTGCAGCAGGAAGAGCATATGACCAAATAAGAAATAGCATATGTTATCCAAATCTGAATGTGAAAATATGTGCAACACATGCAGGAGTAACAGTAGGAGAAGATGGAGCGACACATCAAATGTTAGAAGATATTTCGATGATGAGAACACTACCAAATATGACAGTAATATCAACTTCAGATGATATTCAAACAAAATGGGCAGTAAAAGAAATATCAAAAATAAAAGGACCAGTGTATTTAAGACTTGCAAGATTAGGAACAGGAGAAATTTACAAAGAAGGACAAAAATTTGAAATAGGAAAAGCGAGTCAAATTGGAGAAGGAACAGATGGAACTGTGTTTGCAACAGGTGTAACAGTGGAGCAAGCTCTAATTGCTCAAAAAGAACTAAAAGAAAAAGGGATAAATATTAGAGTTGTTGATGTGCATACAATAAAGCCAATAGACAAAGAAATGATTGTAAAATGTGCGAAAGAAACAAAAAAACTAATTTCAATAGAAGACCATAATATAATAGGAGGACTTGGTTCAGCAATATCAGAAGTTTTAACAGAAGAATATCCAACGAAGCTAATAAGACTTGGTGTGAATGATACTTTTGGAAAATCTGGAAAAGCTAAAGAACTTATGGAGTATTTTGGAATTACAGCTAAAAGAATAATAGAAGAATTTTGATGTATTTGGGGA
>CANBES010000033.1 GCA_947367845.1 uncultured Clostridium sp.
AAAACTTTTCTTTCTATTGGATAACAAAAAATTATTTTTCTATCTTTTTCTACCCAAAAACTTTTACCTTTTAGTATTTCACTTTCTTTTGAATTCGGGTTTACTAGTTTTATTTCGTTGCAGTTTTCTTTTATGTTTTTCATTAGTATTTCTATCATTTTTTCTTTTGTTTCTACATCTTGTTTTACTTGTTTATAATCTTTATACGAAGTTTCTAGTTTATATAAAATAGAAAGCAACATACTTTTTGTATCTTCACTAAAATATTTCTTTTCTAACAATGCTTCTAATTCATTGTTATAGTCTTTCTTTACAATTTTATCTAAAATATTTTCATTCTTCTTTAGCAAACTTCTTTCTCCTTTACAAAATTATGCTTCTTGTTTATTTCCCATTTTTAGTTCTTGTAATTTTTCTAAAGTCATTAAAACTTCTCTTGGCTTACTTCCTTGATATCCAGAAATAACTCCTCTTTCCTCCATTTGGTCTACAATTCTTCCTGCTCTTGCATATCCTACTTTAAATCTTCTTTGGATAAAAGATGTTGATGCTTGTCCTGTTTCTACTACTGTTTGTATAGCGTCCATTAAAAATGGGTCTGTATCGTCATCTGCATCTGCTTCTGCTGATATTTCTTTGTCTGTTTTATTTGAATTTTCTATACTTTCTAGTATGTCTTCACTATATGTTGCTGTACCATTAGATTTTATAAAATCTACTATTTTTTCTACTTCATCATCAGACACAAATGCTCCTTGTACTCTTGATGGCTTTGGAGCTCCTGATGGGAAAAATAACATATCTCCTTTTCCAAGCAATTTTTCTGCACCAACACTGTCTAGTATTGTTCTAGAGTCTACTTGTGATGATACTGCAAATGCTATTCTTGAAGGTACATTTGCTTTTATTAATCCTGTAATTACATCCACTGAAGGTCTTTGTGTTGCAATTACTAAATGCATCCCTGCTGCTCTTGCTTTTTGTGCTAGACGACATATTGCGTCTTCTACATCGTTTTTCGCTACCATCATAAGGTCTGCAAGCTCGTCTATGATTATTACTATTTGTGGTAATTTTCCCGTTCCTTCTTCTGCGTCTTTTTCTATTGCTTTGTTATATCCTTTTAAGTCACGAACACCTTTGCTTGCAAATTTGTTGTATCTATCGTCCATTTCTTGCACTGCCCAAGCAAGCGCTCCTGCAGCTTTTCTAGGGTCTGTTACAACTGGAATTAGTAAATGTGGTATTCCATTATATACTGATAATTCAACTACTTTAGGGTCTACCATTACAAATTTCACTTCACTTGGTTTTGCATTATAAATAATGCTTGTAATCAATGTATTTATGCATACACTTTTTCCTGAACCTGTTGACCCTGCAATTAGTACGTGTGGCATTTTTGATATATCTGCTAATTGCACATTTCCTGCTACATCTTTTCCAAGACCTACTGTCAATTTTGATTTATTTTCTCTAAATTCATCACTGTCTAATATTTCTCTAAAATGAACTACTTCTTTTTCTTTGTTTGGCACTTCTATTCCTACTGCTTGTTTTCCTGGTATTGGTGCTTCTATTCTTATTGTTTCTGCTGCTAAATTAAGAGCTATGTCGTCTGCTAAATTTGCTATTTTACTTACTCTTACACCCTCTGCTGGTTTTAATTCATATCTAGTAATTGCTGGTCCTACTGAAACATTTTCTACTTTCGCAGATACACCGAAACTATATAATGTCTTTTGTAATCTTGTAGCTGTATCTGTTAATGCTTTTGCCCCACCTTTTAATCCTTTTTTTGTTGGCTTGCTTAGCAATTCTACTGGTGGATATTCATAATGTTCATCTTCAACTGTTTGACTGTGCTCTAATTGTAATACCGCTTTTTTCTTTTCTTCTTTTTGTTCTTCTACATCTTTAAATAAATTGCTATCAATTACATCTGGTTGTATTTGCTTTTTGCTATCTTTTGTTAATGGTTCTAAATCATCATTTGAATGGTCGTATTTCTTTAATTTTGGTTTTTCTTCTGCATTATCCACAATTCTTCCACCAAAGTTGATCTTTATTTGATTTTCCATTGGTTGTTTTGCTTGTTGCACTTGCATTTGCTTCATTTCTTCTTTTTGTCTTTTTCTTCTTTCTGCTCTGGTTTCTTTCTCTTCTTCAGCAATTTCTTTTGCTAGTTCTGCTTTTCTTTCTAGTCTTTCTTCTCGTTTTTCTTCTAACTTATCTAATAACATATTTATCATTTCTGATAAGTTTATTCCAAATGTGAATACTAACAATATGACTGCAATTCCAATACATAATATTACTGCTCCAGCATTTCCTAGTAATTTGGTAAGTGGTGCTGCTCCAACTACTCCTATTGCTCCACCACCTTTACTTTGTGAGCCTAAAAAGTATGCATCTTTTACTAGCTCTGTCATTTCTTTTGATGATTGTAATTCTCCTGTCGAAAATTGAAATACACTAAATACTATTGATATGCTTACCACTGCTATTCCATATTGTACTAATTTTGGCACTATATCTTCTTTTCCGTCCACTGCCAACTTTATAGCTACTGCAAACATTCCAATAGGTAATATGTATTGCATTATACCAAACATTCCGCCTAGTATTTCGTTTAATTTCAAACCTACTACGCCTGATTTGTTGTATATTAATACTGCCAAAAGTATGCTAAACACAATTAGACTTACTACTACCACATCTAATTTCGATTTTTGTTTTGTTCTTTTTTTATATCTTCTTTTTTTAGCCATTTTTCCTACATCCTTTCTACTTAAAAAGTCAGAGTTCAAAAGTCTGCTCTTTTCTGACTTCTGATATCTGACTTTTGTTTTTATTGTAATTCTTTTCTACTATTTTGGATTGTTTTTATTGTATCCTCTAAAGAAATTTGCATTAAGTTTAATGCTTCTGTCATGTTCTCACCTAATTTATTTAGTGTGTTATTTAATACATTTTCTGTACTTGAAAGAATAGAGTCTGCATATTCTTTTGTTCCTTTTGAAATTTCTCTTGACATTTCGTTTGCTGTTTCTATTATTTCTGTTTTTTGGTCATATGCCTTTCTTGTAATTTCATGCTCATCTATCATAGCTATAATTCTGTTTTCTGCTTCTTTTACTATTCCGTCTGCTTCTTTTTGAGCTTCAACTAATATACGTTGTCTTTCTTCTTTTATCCATTTTGCTTGTTTTAGTTCGTCTGGAAGTTTTATTCTTATTTCTTTTATTATATCTAACATTTCTTCTTTATCTACTACACTTTTTGCAGAAAATGGTAAATTTCTACTGCTTTCTAATAAATCTTCTAAAGTTTCTAATAGTGTAAATAATTCCATCGGTTTCCCTCTCCTATCTATCTTACTTTTCTGACAAAAATAAGATGTGCTCGACCATATTTTCTTTGGTTTGTTATCTCTATGTTTAGTCTTTCAATTTGGTTTATAACTCTTTCTTCTTCGTCTGTTTCTATAATTACAATTGAGTCTTCGTCTATTAAATTTTTGTCTAATATTATTTTAATTGCATCGTAAACAAAATCAGTTTTATATGGTGGATCTATATATATTATATCTATTTTTTCGTTTATTTTGTCATTTAGCAATTTTTCAAAAGGTAATTGATATAATTCTACTTGTTCTTTTGAATGTGTCTTTTCTATATTCTTTTTTATTACATTTATTGCGTCTTTTGACTTGTCACATAGTATCGCTTTTTTAGCACCTCTACTTACAGCTTCAAGCCCTATTGCACCACTTCCAGAAAATAAGTCTAAAAATATGCAATCTGGTATATCTCTTTGTATAATGTTGAATAGCGATTCTTTTACTCTGTCTAATGTCGGCCTTGTATTATCGCCTTCCAAAGTATATAATTTTGTTCCTCTAGCTTTTCCTCCAATTATTCTCATAAATCACCTTTCTTAAGTTATTTACATTCTATTATTTTTTCTTTTAATGGTCAATAGTATTAATAGAAATGTAACATAGATTTAACAGTTCTGTAACATTTTTTCTCTTTTGTAATATTTTTCCTTGTTTTTGTTTATTTATAGACACAAAAAGACTATCTATTTTAGATAGTCCTCTTTTGTAATATTTCTATTCTTTATTTATATCTTTTATTAATTCTAATTGTGATATTAGTAAAGATTCCATTTTTGCTTTATATACATCGAATTGTTTTCTTATGTCTTCTAATGTCTTTTTCTTTGCAATTATTTCATTATCTAAATCACTTGCTTCTTTTTGTGCTGTTCCTCTCGCTTCATTCACTATTTGGTCTGCTTTTTGCTTTGCTGCATTTTTTACATCTTCTGCCGCTGTTTGTGCCATTACTAGTGTATTTTGTAGAGTTCCTTCTATCATTTTATAGTGTTCTAAATCTTTTTCTAATTTATCTACTTTTGTTTTTAGTTCAGCAACTTCTTTATAGTTTTGAGCATAATCTTCAGTTAGCTCATCTAAAAAATCATCTACTTCTTCTACACTATATCCATTCATCATTTGTTTAGAGAATTTTTTATTCTCAATATCTAATGGTGTTATCATTTTCTATTCCTCCTTATGGATATACCTTTAATTTATTCCATTGTTTTTTAGCCATGAAACAGAAAGTTTGCTTTTCATTTCTTCTCTTGCCATTTCGTTTGTTATTTCGTAGTTTGATGGTGCTACTAAGAATATTGAATTTGATACTTTTTGGATATATCCATCTAACGCATATACTCCACCACTAATAAAATCAACAATTCTTCTTGCAACATCTTTGTTTACGTATTCTAAGTTGACTATTACTGATCTTTTTTCTTTTAAGAATGAGCATATTTCATCTGATTGTTCAAATGTTGTTGGTTGTGATATTACCATTTTTATTGCGTTTGCATTTGCTTGTGGCATACTTACAACTTTATTTTTTCTACCAAATAGTTTTCTATCTTCCTCTTCTTCTACTTCATCTTCATAATCATATATATTTTCTTCATCGTATTCTTCAGGTTCTGCTGAATCCATTCCAAATAAATCCCATACTTTGTTCATTAAAGCTCCTGACATAAAAAAACCTCCTAATTACTTTCCTTTGTTTTTGTTTTTGGTTGCTTTTAGTATCTACTTTTTTTCCATTATTGTCAATATTTTTCACCAATGTTATTGAATTTTAATATTTTTGTAATATTTTTGTAATATTCTTGCCATTGGGACGGACCTTTTTGACATTTTTTGATGCAAATCCTGCCAACGGGGACGGACCTTTTTGACATTTTTTGCCACTGGGGACACTCCTCCTTGAGTCAGGTATAAAGCTCCCCTGAGCATATGTGCATATTTTAATATCGATTTTGTTCATTACGTTCAATAACAATTTGTATGTTTATATAAAAAGGAGCTTTCACTCAGGCTCAAATTCTTATTTTATATTTTGAATAAATGATGAATGTGACTGAAATAAAAAAATAAGAATTTGCCCGCGAACATTACTTTTTATATAAACTTACAAATTTTAAATTTCACTTCACTCAAGTAATCGATATCAAAATATGCACATATACGGCGGAAGGAAACCATCGCCAATTTTAGGAATAACCTTCCCCCAACGGCAGAAATCTGCCAAAAAGGACCGTCCCCGTTGGCAGGATTTGCATCAAAAAATTGCCAAAAAGGTCCGTCCCCTTTGGCAATTTTTCTTTAATTATATCTTCGGATTTGTTAAAATCTCATCATAAAGTGTAATTTTCTTATATGAAGTAATCTCCGTGCTCGAATATCCCATTTCTTTTAACTCTTCATTTGAATAAGGTTCAACTATCGAATAATGCTCCCCCTTTTCTGCTACCTTTACAAGTAGTTCGCTCAAATAACCAGCCCTATTTCTAACAACATAATTCAATCCGTCTTTCTCAACAATTGCCTGATTTGGAACTTTCAAACCAGAAGCACTCCACCAAATTAAATCAACTGCTGTTTTTCTATAATTAATCAATTCCTCTATTTGCTCTGTAACCTTTAATATTATTACATTACTTCCATCTTCTTCATTTTTAATCATTTCTATCTTTGCTGATATTTCTGTATTATTCGCTAACCTTAATTTTATTCTGTCATCCACTTCTGCTTTTTTCGCTTCTTCTGAATTAGATATCACTGCTATATAACACACAAAATTATTTATTACTTTTCCGCATTCTTCACTTGTTGCAACTATTTTCCCAGTTTTCAAATCTAGTTTTTCCAGATAGTCTTTTGTAAGAGCGTCAAAACTATTAGGTGTAAGTACGTCTTCTAATCCGTCTACTCTATATGAAACAACTCCACCCATTGGTGCTTTTACATATTCTGCTCCTGAGTTTAGCTGATTTTCATATGTTTTTCTAGATTCTATTAGTTGATTTAAGTATGACCCCTTTGGGCTTGATTCTCCTGCTATTTTTGCTTTTTTTTCAACTAATCTATCTATTTCTTTTTTATATTCAGTAAGTTGATTTGCATCTGTTATTTTGCTGATATTTTCTATTTTTTCGTCAATTTGTTTTTCTAGCAGTTTCATATCAGATGTTAGTACGCTATTATCGTTTTTCATTGCCTCTTGGATTTTAGTATCTAACTCTGCTATTTTTTGTTTTAATGTTTCTTCATTTGCGCTGTAATATCTAAATACATTTTCATTTACTCCTGCTTTTTCTCCTTCAGCAATTATTTGTTCCATTCCGTTTTTATAGTTTTCACCTTTAATTACTTTTTCTTCTCTTATTACATAACCTGTTGCAATTTCTTCTTGGTATAGCTTTCCTTCTTCAACCATAAATACATTTGTTGGTTGTTTTATTAGAAGATAAATTGTATATATTAAATATATCAAAATCCCTATGCCAACTGCTATTGCAGCAATTCCTTTTCTATTTAATTTCTTTTCTTTTCTAATATTTTTATTATTTTGTACCACTTTTGTTTTATTAGATGTTTTTTTCTGTTCCTTCAATTTAAACCCTCCAAAATAATTCTTATATTATTTTGTATTTCATCTTGTGCGTTTAACCATATTGTTTGCTTATTTTTTCTAAACCATGTTAATTGTCTTTTTGCATATCTTCTAGTTTCTTGTTTTATTTTCTCTATCATTTCTTCTTTTGTTAGTTCATTTTCTAGATATTGAACTACTTCTTTATATCCAAGTCCTTGCATTGCTGTTGGAAATTTTTCATACTTGTTATAAACTTGTTGTACTTCTTCTATTAGCCCTTGTTCTATCATAATGTCTACTCTTTTGTCTATTCTTTCATATAATTTTTCTCTTTCCCAATTTAATGCATAAACTTTATAATCATATTCAACTTCTTTTTCTCTTGATTTCTTTTCTTGTTCTGTTTTGTTTTTACCTGTTGCATGATATATTTCTAAAATTCTTAATATTCTCTTTTTATCATTTTTGCTTATTTTTTCTATTGCTTGTGGGTCTATTTCTTTTGCTTTTTTGTAAAGCTCTTCTAATCCTTTTTCTTCTACTTGCTTTTCTAAACTTTGCCTGTATTGCTCATCAAATTCTATATTTGGATATTCTATTTCATAAATTAAGCTATCTACATATAGTCCTGTTCCGCCTACAATTATTGGCGTTTTGCCTTTTTTTATAATTTCTTTTATAGCTTTTTTAGCATCTTTTTTATAATCAGCTACACTGTATCTTTCATCAGGTGATACAAAGTCTATTAGATAATGCTTTATTCCTTGCATTTCTTCCTCTGTTGGCTTTGCCGTTCCTATTGTCATATCTTTATAAATTTGCATTGAGTCACTTGAAATTATTTCTCCATTTATCTTTTTGGCAAGTTCTATTGATAGAGCTGTCTTTCCTGATGCTGTTGGCCCACATATTACAATTACTTTTTCTTTTTGCATTTTTCTCTTCCTTTATTTATTTAATTGATATATTTTTAATATTCCGTCTTGTGTGTTTCTCATATATCCGCATTCAATCCACATACATATTATAAATATCACTGCTAAAATAGCCATTTTTCTTAAAAATTCTTTTTGTTCTATTTCTCCTTCGTGAATTTTGTTTAATTGTTTTGAAATATATGGAAGCAATATCAACAAATTTAACCCTGTAAATATTGCTGTTATTGTCATCTTTATTTCGTTCTCTCCCACTGTTGACTGATAATCTATTCCATTTTTAGATATTGAAAACAGTATTGTTGTAATTATATATGTTATTAGCACACCTATCAATATTACTGCAATTTTTTTTGGCTTTTCAATATCTCCTAGACTATTCCACGTCCATATTATTGCTAATCCATATATTATTATTGTTACTATAATTATAAGTGCCATTCTACTCTCCTTTGTCTTTTATGCTAATTTTTATTTTCTTGCAAATTTTCTTTCAATGTCGTATTTTGTCATTTTTATAGCTGTTGGCCTTCCGTGTGGACAAGTAAATGGATTTGGTAATTGTAGTAGCTTGTCCATTAGGCTTTCGACTTCTTGATTGGTTAATGCCATATTAGCTTTAACAGCTGCCTTGCAAGCTACTGTAGCTATAAATCTTTCTTCTTTTTCTTGTTTTGCAGTTCTAGCTACTGTATTTATTTCGTCTAGTGTTTCTAAGAATAGTTCCTTTGTATCCAAGTCAACACATATTGTTGGTACTCCTGTTAGTTTTATTGTATTTTCTCCAAATTCTTCTAAACAAAATCCTGCTTGTTCAAACATTTTTATATTATCTTTTGCTATGTTCATTTCTTTATGTGATAGTGTTATTATGTCTGGTAATAGTAGCATTTGTGAATCTTTTTCTTTTTCACTATAATAATTCTTTTTTACTTTTTCGTACATTATTCTTTCATGTGCTGCGTGTTGGTCTAATATGTACATTTCGTTATTCATTTCTAGTATTATATATGTTTTAAATGCTATTCCTATAAATTTGTATATTGGTTTCTTGAATTCTTCTTGTGTCTCAAACATTGATACATTGTCTTTTACTATGTCTATAACATTTTCCTTTTTTGTTTGTTCTTCTGCTTTTTCTAAATTTTCTTGCACTTTTGGTGTTGTCCCAAATAGTTTTGCATACATTTCATTGAATTCTTCTGAAAATAGTTCTGTTTTTATTTCTGGAGTGCTTGTTTGTGTGTTTTCGCTTATCTGTTCAGCATCCTTTGTTTCTATTGGTTGTGCATTTACTTCTATTGTTTCGCCTTCTGATTTTATTTGCTCTGTTTCACTATTTTCATTTTCTTTTATTTCTGAACTATCTTGTTCTTGATTTTCTTGTGGCTTTTTTTGATTTTCTAATTCATATGTTGTACTTTCTTCATTTACTTGGAATATTCCATTATCTTTGTTCTTACTTTTAAATATATCTCCTAATATATTTGTTTTTATTCTACTTTCTTCATCTGTATATTCTTCAATTTGCTTTTCTGCTTGTTTTCTAAAACCAAATAATCCAGCTCCTGAACCTTGTTCTTCTTTTTTGCTTTCTTTTAACATTCTTAGTCTTTCTTCAAAGCTTACAGCATCTCTTCTTATCACATTTTCTGCTGGCTTATTTTCTGTTGCTACTTCTTGCGGTTGTTTTTCAGTATTTGCAACTAATTCACCTTTTAATAATGTGTCTTTTATTGAGTGATATATTGCTTGGAATACTTTATTTTCTTCTTGAAATCTAACTTCTAGTTTTGCTGGGTGTACGTTTACATCTACTTTTGCTGGGCTCATTTCTAGATTTAAGACTACAAATCCAAATTTTCCAATTGGTATTAGTCCTTTATATGCTTGTTCTGTTGCTGCTGTTAATGTTTTGTCTTTTATATATCTTTTGTTTACAAAGAATAGCTGGTTTGAACGATTTGACCTTGCTATTTCTGGTTTTCCTATTACTCCTGTAACTGTTATGTCTTCATATTTGTATGATAGTTCCATTATTCCATTTGCTACATCTTTTCCATATATGCTGTATATAACGCTTTTTAAGTCTCCATTTCCATTTGTTTGTATTACTGTTTTTCCTGTATTTATTAGTCTTATTGATATATGTGGGTTTACTAATGCTATTCTTGTAATTGCATCTTCAATATATCCTGATTCTGTATAATCTTTCTTTAAGAATTTATATCTAACTGGTGTATTAAAAAATAAATTTCTTACTGTTATTGTTGTTCCTGTTCTACAACCAGCCTCTTCTTTTTCTAGTATATTTCCTGCTTCTACAACTACTTTGTATCCTATTTCTTGTTCTTCTGTTTTTGATACCATTTCTACATTTGCTATTGCCGCAATACTTGCTAGTGCTTCCCCTCTAAACCCCATAGATGTTACTGTATCTAAGTCTTCTGCTGACCTAATTTTACTTGTCGCATGTCTTTCAAATGCTATTTCTAAATCATCTTGTGCTATTCCTTTTCCGTTGTCTGATACTTTTATGTATGATATTCCTCCGTTTTTTATTTCTACTGTTATGTTTGTTGCTCCTGCATCTATTGAGTTTTCCACCATTTCTTTTATTACTGATGCTGGTCTTTCTATTACTTCTCCTGCTGCTATTTGGTTTATTGTTAATTCATCTAATAATACTATGTTTCCCATTTTTTGTTCCTCTTTCTAGTTCTTTGTCTTTGGTTTTTATTATATCATTATTTTTTGTTTTTTGTATAGGGTTTTACTAAAAAAAATCGCTTTAGCCTTTTAGAGATTATCTCTTTTATCTAAAACGATTTTTTATGTTATTGAAAAGTAATATTTATTATACCTTTATTATTACGGTTGCCATTTTATTGCTCTTAATCCATATGGACATGACCATGGAGCTCCTGATATCTCTCCTTCTTTTTTGTCTATTATTATTTCTCTTAAACTGTTACATCTAGTAAATACATTGTTTGCAATAGTTCCTACACTTGCTGGTATCTCTATTTTTTCTAAATTGGTACATACATCAAATGCAGCGCTTTCAATTGTTTTTATATTTGCAGGTAAATTTATTTCTTTTAGATAACCTCTACCATAAAATGCTAAGTTTCCTATAGTTTCAACTGTATCAGGTATATTATATGTTGCTAAATTTTTTGACACTCCAATTAATGTTTTTCCATCTTTACTTAAAATATATGTCCCTCCTTCGACTTTTATATTAGGATTTTCTTCTGCTATTGTTATATCTATTCCTTCTATATCTGAAAATACAGTTGTTGAAATGTTCTTTACTTTTGACCCAAAATGTAAATTTTTAATCTTTGTACTAGCAAATTGCCAACCCGATATTTCTTCTAAATTGTCTGATAATGTTAATTGTTCTAATTTAGTTTCGTACAAAAATGCATTCTGCCTTATTTCTTTCACTGTATTTGGCATTATGAAAGAGGGCTGATTTTCATAATATCTGTACAATATTGTCATATCTTTATTATATAAGTTTCCATTTTCACTTTTAAAATATGGATTTTCTTCTACCACATTTATTGCAGTTATATTTGTAGTAGCAAAAATTTCATTAATGTATTGTACATTTTTTGAAATATTTAATACTGATGTTCTTGAATAACCAGATACAGCACCATATTCGATAGTTTTTACAGACTCTGGTACATTTATTATTGATGTACTTGGCACTACATATAATAGGATTTCACCATTTTTTGACATTAGCATACTATCAGCAAAACTATAGTTTTTGTTGTTTGTTGATATTTCTATATTTATAAGTTTATTGTCATATTGAAATGCACTACCTGACAAAGCTGTTACTGTTGCTGGTATTTTTATCTTTGTTAAATTCCTACAATACTCAAATGCTAAACCATCTATTCGAGTTACCCCTTCTGGTATTTCTAGTTCTGTTAATGAACCACAACCACTTAACATTCTAAATGTTATTGTCTTTAATGATTTTGGAAAGTTAATTTCTGATAGAGATGTACACTGCCCAAAACATGAATCTCTTATTTCCGATACACTATCTGCTATTCTGATTGTTTTTAATGCTGCGCAACTTTGGAAAGCATAAGCACCTATTCTCTCAACACCTTCTTCTATTACTACATTTTCTAATGTTGGATTTCCTGAAAAAGCATAGTCACCTATTTCTTTTACTGTTCCTGGTATTACTATACTTCGTAAGCCTGTTACATCTCTAAATGCTCCTGCTCCTATTTTTGTTACATTTTCTGGTATTGTTATTGTTCCTGTTGCTTCATCCATTAAATATAAATTTTGGTTTGAGGACATTAACTCTCCATCTATTATTAAGTATGGACTTAC
>CANBES010000034.1 GCA_947367845.1 uncultured Clostridium sp.
TAGTATCCGTAAGGATTTATTCAATTGAATTGGAGAGAAAATAACATATGAAAAAGCTAAGAAAAGTATTTATAATAATATTAATAATATATGCAACTTTTACTGTAATAAATCAACAAAAAACATTAAATAAATATAATCAAGAAAATATAGAATTATCAAAACAAATAGAAGAGGAACAACAAAATAAAGAACAACTTGCAAAAAGAAAAGAAGATGTAAATTCATTAGAATTTATAGAACAAACTGCAAGAGAAAAATTGGATATGTACTATCCAAATGAAAGAGTATACATTGATGCAGGAATGTAATATAATTTTATTACATTCTTTTTTATATAAATTTTACTTTTTTTGCCAAATTTGTTTCAAAAATCAAAAAAGTATGCTATAATAGTTATATTATTATTTCGTTTAAAATTCCCAAAAATAAAACAAAATTATAAAAATAATAAATATAAAAAATACAAGGAGGTATTTATGCCAATTTTAGAAGAAATGACACTTATAGAATTAAAAGCATTAGCAAAAGAAAATAATATTAAAAATATTACAAAACTAAAAAAAGAAGACCTAATAACAGTCTTAAAACAAGTTATAAAAACTGAAAAAGAAACAAATACAGAAATAGAGGAAAAAACAATAAAAAAACCAGTTGAAAGACATTATGACGTAAATGGAGAAGCTATTGTTGACTACAAACTAACAAATGAAGGAGACGAAATAGTAGAAGGAATATTAGATATCTTGCCAGATGGATATGGTTTTTTAAGGGGAGAGAACTACTTATCAAGCGATAAAGACGTATACATATCAATGGTCCAAATCAAAAGATTTAGATTAGATACAGGAGATATAATAAAAGGAATTTCTAGATATAGAGAAGGAGAAAAATTCCCATCACTAATATTTGTTGGTGAAGTAAATGGAGAACATCCAGAAAAAGCAATGAAAAGAAAAAGATTTGATGAACTAACACCAATATATCCAAATGAAAGACTAAAACTAGAAACGGTTACAAATGACTATTCTACCAGAATAATAGACTTAATGTGCCCAATAGGAAAAGGACAAAGAGGAATGATAGTTGCTCCACCAAAAGTTGGAAAAACTACACTACTAAAAAAAGTAGCAAACAGCATTACTCAAAACAACCCTGAAGTAGAATTAATTGTATTGCTAATAGACGAAAGGCCAGAAGAAGTAACAGATATGAAACGTTCTATAAAAGGTCAAGTAATTCACTCAACATTTGATGAATTACCAGAACATCATGTTAAAGTAGCTGAAATGGTCTTAGAAAGAGCAAAAAGAATAGTTGAACACAAAAAAGATGTTGTAATATTACTAGACAGCATAACAAGGCTTACAAGAGCATATAACTTAGTAATTCCTTCATCAGGAAGAACTTTATCAGGAGGTATAGACCCAGCAGCCTTACATAAGCCAAAAAAATTCTTTGGTGCTGCTAGAAATATTGAGTTTGGTGGAAGCTTAACAATTTTAGCAACAGCTTTAGTTGAAACAGGTAGTAGAATGGATGACGTTATCTTTGAAGAGTTTAAAGGAACTGGTAATATGGAAGTTCACTTAGATAGGAAATTGTCTGAAAAACGCATTTTCCCAGCTATCGATATTAATAAATCTGGTACAAGAAGGGAAGACCTATTATTAACAAAACAAGAAAAGGATACTGTTTTTGCTTTAAGAAAAGCTATGAATAGTATGCCAGTTGCTGAAGTTACTGAACAAGTTATTAGCCAAATGACTCAAACTAAAAACAATGAAGAATTTATTGATAAAATTGAAAAATTCATTTATAAATTTAAATAATAAAAAAACTAAGAGATTTTTAAATTTCTTAGTTTTTTTATTTGAGTCATTTGTTCATACAAATACCTCTAATATAATTTTATGAGGAAGAGGGATGGAATATAATATATGATGTAAAGAATTATAAATATACAACATTGCACAAAATCAAAGTTTTGTGCAAATAGGAATAGGATCAAAAATAGAACCATTTCATTACGCATTAAGATAATGTAATACTCACAAGTTTGTAAACATTATCTAAAAAAATCGATTCTGGAGCTTCATTATTTTAGCTTATTCCTGGTTGGATTTTTTTCATTATTGTAACCTTATAATTTTAAAAAATTTTATATAACTTTAGATTATTTTATCAAAATTTTCTAAATCCTTATATTTCAGTAATTTGCTTGATTTTATAGACAACAAACTATATGCCTAATTTTAAAAAACGGCTTAAAATCGATTCTCGTGCGTCGCTTTTCTAGACTTTTTTCAGCACTTTTAATAGATGCCTAAAAATCAGTATTTTACACGAATTTATATTATAAAGATTAGATTTCATAAAACACACATCAAATTTAAAACATATAACTTGCTAAATGAATTATTAAAATGTCTTAAAATCGATTTTTAGGATAGCTCTTAGCGAGTTTTAAACGAGCTTTAGAGATATGCTATGCAGAGGCTGATGCTTCATAATATGAAATTATATTATGAATTAGTAATCTAAATTCATATTATGATTATACAAAAATTTTATAAAGTATTTGTAAAATTATAATGCAAATTTTTATTTACAAACCCAGATGTATCAACTCCAGGTACTTCTTTTTTTCATTTTTCTTTTCCTCCTTATAACATTTTTATAAAAATATCTATATTTCATTTAATACATATAGACTGATTTTAGCAATCAATTCATCAGCATTTGAAACATTTTTAGTAAATACGCCTATTAAATAGGTATAATCTCCAAATACAATACCATAATCATGAATATATCCATTATAGCTTCCGTATTTATGAGCCACATCATAATCGCTAATATATTTTTTCAAATATTCACCATTAGATGATTGCTTCAAGTAAGTGATTAATTCTTCATAATTTTGCATGTTTTCATACAAATAATTAACTACATCATATGCATATTTAGCAGATATAATATTGCTACTGAAAAAATCTTCTGATATTTCTATATCTGAATAATCAGCAATTTGTATTTTACAATTTTTATATCCTAAATTTTTTATTAATATATTCGTAGCCGTATTATCACTATTAACAATACTTTGTTTTAATAAAAAATTAATTGGGACTTTTGAGTTAATAGAATAAGTTGCTGCTGTTGTTCCTGCTCCTGCTTCATAGCAATCACTTGTATAAATAATTGTATCATCCATAGATAGCTCTTCATTTAGAATTTTATCGTAATAAAGCATTGCTATAGGCATTTTAATTGTACTTGCTGCTGTAAAATATGTATTTTCATTATAGAAATAATAGCTTTTTTGTTCTATATTGTAATAGAAAAACGAAAAATTTTCTTCATTCAAGCTATTTTCCATTTGTATTTTTTGCATTAATTCTTTTATTTTGATGTCTTCTGATGGTTCTGCTACTGTTTCTATTACTGCCTCTTCCATAGCTTCCATATTCATTTTGTCTTCATTTATTACTTCTGATATTGTTTTTTTGCCAATATTATTATTTGCGATATAAGCAAATATAATAATAATAATAATTATTATTAGCACTATTTTTTTGATATTCAATTTTTTTATTCTTTTTGTCGTTTGGTATCTTTTTCCTTTTATTGTAATACCTCCAATCAATGTTTGTCTATTTTTTACTCCTTTACCAATTCATATACTGTATCTACTGCGTCACAAACATTTTGTGAATGAGTAACAATTATGATACATTTATTTTCTTCTTTTGCAAGCCTTCTGAATATTTTTAAAATCTCATTTTCTGTATCTTTATCAAGATTTCCTGTTGGTTCATCTGCAATAATTATTTTTGGATTATAAGATAAACTTCTTGCAATAGCAATTCTTTGTTGTTCTCCACCAGATAGTTTTAATATTTTTCTTTTGCTATGCTCTTCAGACAGTCCTACACTTTTCATAAGTTCTAGTGCTTTTTTCTTTTTGTCTTTTATTTTTACTTTACTAACATCCATAGATAATATAATATTTTCTATTGCTGTTAATCTTGGTAATAAATTGTAACTTTGAAATACAATTCCTATATCCGTATTTCTATATTTATCTAAGTTCATCTTTTTTAAGTCTTTTTCATCATATAGCACTTTTCCGTTTAGTGCATTTTTCAAGACCAGTTATAAGTGATAATAATGTCGTTTTTCCACTACCACTTTTCCCTTTTATAGCGTACATTTTGCCTTGTTCAAATTCATAATTTACATCTTTAAACACATATATATCTTTCGGTGCATCTTTATATCTATATCCTACATTTTCTAATTTCAATATTCCCATACTTTTCTTCCTTTCTTCGATTATGTAATTTTGAAAAGAATTAGTATATTGCTAGGCGGACAAAATTAAAATCAATGAGGTGTGCTCTTGCACATCGATTTGATTTTAATTGCAGTCCAACAACGCAAGATGCTAATTATTTTTAAAATTTTAAGACCTCTCTTTTAAAATAGTAAGTGGACTAAACCTTTGGATACTTATCATTGAAGCTAAGCTACTAATTAATGTTAAAAGTATTCCTATTCCAAGTAATTCTAGTACTACATTAATATCTACAACAGCATCAATTGTACTGATTTCTTCTACTTGTTTATTGCCATTAAATCTCATATCCATTGGACCTTTTCCAAAATTGTTCGAAATTTCTTGCTCTTGGTTTTGTGTATCTTCTATTTCATTTTGCAATAACATATTTCCTATTGGTTTTGATAAATATCCTCCACAAGCTGTACCAATAATTAGCATAATAATACTTACTATTAGTAATTCTAAAACAAATTGCAATGTTAGTTTGAATTTGCTTACTCCTATTGTTCTAAATACTCCTATTTCATATTTTCTTTCTCTAATGTTAATCATATTAATTACAAATAAGACAATAGAAGATATTATTAATGTAATAATTAAAAATGTTGTAGCAAAAGTCTTTACATTTTGAATAGATTTTGTTGCGGTTTCTAGTTCTTCTAAATTTGTATTTATTGTGTAATATTCATTTAGTCCTTTTTGTTTTACTTCTTCCATAAATAAATCTATAACATCTTTGTTTTCAATTATAAAAGATGGTGTTATATTAGTTACAAGTGTACTATCATCTTGTACTAATAAATCAATTACTCCACTTCCAGTTATAATTTTATTAGCAGATTGCGAGTACATATTTTTTGTATCGCCTGTATCAGAATTGTCTGTATAGATTCCTGTTACTGTAAATTCGTAAGTTTTTTCGCTGTTACTTGGATTTTTAAATGTTATTTTACTTCCTACAGTTACTTCATTTAGTGTTGCGAGCTCTGAACTGATTACACACTCATAACCGTTGAAATCTGTTATCATTTCTCCATCTGTTATTTTATATGTACCACTTACAAAATCAGTCATAGCATCATAAGAAGAATATCCATCTATTTCAAAATCTCCTGTTAAATTTCTTGAACTTTGGAAGATTTCTTTCGATTTTGTTATTACAGTAGTTGTATTATTATTTATTGTAGTATGTCGTTCTCCTCCTGGTTCTCTTCCCATTCCACTATTTCCACCTGTTGTCGTGCTTGATGAACTTGTTGTTGTTTGTCTGTCTTCTACTTCATATTCAAATGAATCTGTTGCTTTTGTTAAGTTGTCACTATTTAAAGATGTTGCATATAGATAATAAAATCCTTTTAAATATTCACTATTTCCATAGTTCTTTACATCATCAATTGTAAATGATTCAATATTATTAAATGCTTCTATATTTTCTCTTTTTGCATCTTCTCCACCTTTAAAATTTTCAGAAATCCCTTGCCTGTCAAACGAAATACTAGCAATAATATCATGTGATTCTTCATAATTTTTCACAAGTCTATTGGCTGTATTTCTTATTGCCAAAGTTACAGTAGAACTGGCTGCAATTACCAATATGATAATCCCTATTAAAATGTTTCTCCCCTTATTTCTAACAATTGAAATTAAACTATTTTTTAAAATATACATCTTTCTACCTCCTAATCTATTTATAAAATACTACATAAAGATTGAAGAATTATTGAAAAAAGAAAAAGTATCAACAAATTTTAAATTTTGTTAATACTTCTTATATATTAATTTGGAATTGTTACTTTAAAAACTGTAAAATTATCTTTATAAGATACTTCTATTTTTCCATTATATTTTTCTATTGTTGATTTTGCAATGGCAAGTCCTAACCCATATCTTTTCTCTTTTCTATTTCTTGATTTATCAATACGATAAAATCTCTCAAATATTTTTTCTCTTTCTTCTTCTGGAATTGGATCTCCCATATTTTTTACTTCTAATATAATTTCATTTCTTTCCCTTTTTAGAATTACTACTACGTCTTTTTCTGCTTCTGTATGTTTAATAGCGTTATCTGTTAAAGTAGATACAATATGTTCTATATCTTCCTTATTTGCATTAATTGTAATATTTTCAGCTATATTAGTTTTTATAATTACTTGTTTTTCATAAGCTACACTTTCAAACATAGAAAGTATAATTTCCACTTCTTTTGAAAGATTTAACTCTTGATACTCTTTTATGTTGTTAACATTTTCTATTTTTGCAAGCAATAGTAATTCGTTGATTAGTCCATTCATACTATCAGCTTCATTTTGAATATAATTTATCCATTTATTTTTGCCAATTTCATTTTCTAATACATCGCTATTGGCTTCTATTACTGCAAGTGGTGTTTTTAGTTCGTGTGAAGCATCTGATATGAATTGTTTCTGTTTTTCAAAAGTTTCTTCTACTGGCTTTACAATAGTTTTAGATACCTTCTTCGCAATAATGTAAATAGCAACGATAGAACTAATTGCTATTATCACAGAAAATGTGAATATTGTTTTTATATGTGTAATTGCATCTTCATTCTCCATAAAAGTAATTCTTACTGTATTTGGATTTATTTTCTTAATTTTATAGATATATTTTCCTACAATTCCTTTTTCACTTTTTTTCTTTGCTATTTTTAGCGCATACTCATTTAGTTCTTTATTAGTTGATGTAACTGAACTTTGAACAATCGTAGAACCTTCTACTAAAAAGTTATATAATCCATCAATATTAATTTCTGGTTTCATTTTGTAATCTTCTATTTTTTCATCTAGATTTCTTTTTGGCTCTTCGCCCATAAATCTATCCATCATAAAATTAGTAGTGTCAATTGTATTGTTATAATTTAAAATAACAAATATAATAATAATTCCTAAAATAATAATTGACAGAGATATCATTATTAGCCAAAATATTTTTTGCTTTAATTTGCTAATCATTTTGTTCCTCCAATTTATACCCTATACCTCGTACAGCTCTTATTTTTATTTTTGATTTAAGAAGTTTTAATTTTTTTCTTAAAAATGATACATAAACCTCTACATTATTATATTCTGCTTCACTATTGTATCCCCATATTTTGTTTGCTAACATTTCTCTATTAACAATTTGATTTTTATTTAATAATAGTATTTCTAATAAATCTAATTCTTTTCCATTTATAGCAATCTCTGTGTTGTTAGAACTCATTTTTCCAGTACCTAAATCTAGTTTTAAATCACTATATTCTAGCACATTGGTGTCTTGTACGTTGATTTTTCTTTTTAGTATAACTTTTACTCTAGCCACTAATTCTCTTGTATGAAATGGTTTTGTAATGTAATCATCAGCACCGTTTTCTAACCCGTTCAATTTATCGGACATTTCTGACTTTGCTGTAAGCATTACAATTGGAGTATCTATTTTTTCTTTTCTTAAATTTGCTAGTATTTCAAATCCATCTTTTCCAGGTAGCATTACATCTAACAAAATCAAGTCATAAATATTGGTTAAAGCTTCATTTTCTCCATCTTCTCCATTTGTTATTATATTAACTTGGAACTTTTCTTTTTGCAGAGTTTCTGCTATGGCATCAGCTAGACTATATTCATCTTCTATTATTAAAATTTTCATTATTATCACCTTCTATATTGTATATGTTAAACATTGAAGTTTTATTGAATTTTATACCTTTTGTAATAGTTTTATATTGAATAAATAATAACATAAAATCAGATGATTTTCAATAAATCATCTGCTCGATATATTGTAAGTTGTCGCTTAGATGTTATTTAATTTTTTTGTTTCTATTACTAACTCATCAAAATCTGAACTATAGTTTTTATCTTGTATAACTCTATACTTTTTATATTCATCTAAAGCTAACTTATCTGCTATTTCTCTTTTTATTTTTCCATTATCTTTTAAAATGTTATATTCGTTGATTTTTAAGAATACTTCTAATTTTTCTTTCCATTCTTGCATTGAAATAATCTTTCCTAATTTTACTTGTCTTTCAGCATAGTCAAGATACATAGATACTAAATTATTTAGTTCTGTAATTTCTTCTTGTGAAAGATAATTTTTTGCTATTGTTACATCTGTTTCAAGTATTTTTCCATTTGGTGCATTTTTCCAAGTATTTAATCCCATATTTTCTTTTTTGCTATCTACTCTGTTGTAAATTATTTCAGGTGCTGTCATACCAGTAATAGCAAAGTGTAACTTATTTTGAACATTTTTATAAAACTCTTGTGTCGTTTCACTATTTTTATCATAATCAAAACTACATTCTTTGTATATATCAGTTATTTTTTGATAAAATCTTCTTTCACTTGCTCTAATTTCTTTTATCTTAACTAATAATTCATCAAAATAATCTTTTCCAAATTTTGGTCCATTTTTTAACATTTCACTATTAACAACAAATCCTTTTTTTATATATTCTTTTAAAGTTTTTGTTGCCCAAATTCTAAAATTCGTTGCTTCTTTTGAATTTACTCTATATCCAACCGCTATAATGGCATCTAAACTGTAAAAATTTGTATTATATTTTTTCCCATCTGAAGCAGTTACTCTAATTTTTTGAGTAACTGAATCTTGCTCTAACTCTTTTGTTTTAAAGATATTCTGTAAATGATATGTTATATTATTTTCTGCTACATTGAATAATTTTGACATTGACTTTTGCGTTAGCCAAAAATCTTCTTCATTATACAAAACTTCAACAGATATATTTTCGTTATTTTGACTTTGGTATATGATTAAATCTTTTAAATTTTCTATATTACTCAATGCTAATCACCTCTCTTTAATTTGTTTCTGTTATAAATTTAATATCTTCTATTGCTTTTTCTATATTCATCATTCCATTTCCAATAGGATAATAAACTGGATATACTTTATATTCTTTTCCTACAATGCTCTTGAAAAAGTTTTGCTTTCTGCATTGTGAAACAGATATATTTTGATTTAATACAATAGAACTAACTTGATTTCCTAATGTTATGATTATTTTCGGATTAATTATTTCTATTTCTTTGTGCAATAAATCTAAATATTCAATATAAACAGAATTAGGTAATACTCTTGCATCTATTTGTGTACATTTTCCTAAATTAGTTATGAAATATTTATGTTTTTCTACATTTTCATATACTAAATCTGCGAATCTTTCATCCCATTCTTGAGGTTTCTTTATCATAATATCCTCATATATTTCTTCATCAAGTAATCCTATTCTATAAAATAATTTCCATATATTTTTTGTTCCTATCCATGGTGATCTTCTACCTTTCCAATTAGGATCTGAAGCAATATTTCTACCTGTTGGATTCATAAAAACAAAGCAAATATCTGGATTATTAGTACATCCACCATTATAGATAGACATTAACTCTTTGGCTCCATATTTCATTTGTAATTTATCATATTCAGCTTTTAAATCTTCTAATTGCATAATTTATTACTCCTACTTACTACAATTATTTACTATAAAATTAATAACATCATCTTCTTTATAGTTCTCTTTATTTCTATTCCTATCGTCTTCAGTTAAATCAACAAAATATTTGTTGCATTCTGGCATAATAGACATTGAATCCAGTGGATAGCCTGGGTTTCTTTTTTCACAAGGTTTGTCTACGAAATAGAAGTGGCTCTTACTCCAATTATATTCTTTTGGTTCTTTTCCATCATATATTACCATTCCATATACCCATTTAGCTGTTAATTTTCCACCATATTCTTTAACCAATTTGCAATAATATTCAATCATTTCATCATCATTTAGTTCTTTTCCATTTACTCTTCTTACATGAGTTCCTGGTTGTTTTTCTTCTGGCAACTCTTCTATATATAAATTATTATCCATTCCTATAGTTGTAATTTTTGTTTTATCGTAATATGCTTTTGCTTTGATATAAGCATTTTCTATAGCATTCTTTCCTGTTTCTTCTGGTTTTAGATTTATTCCTAAATCTTTGATAGTTAATACTTCTATATTATTCTCTTTTAGTTTTTCTGCATATTTCTTTATTTTGGCTGGATTTGTTGTTGCAAATAACACCTTCATTTTACTTGACCTCCTTAAAACCATTTCTACTCCACAGCCATAGTGGAGTATGTATATCAATAGGTTTATACTTAGTTCCTTTAAATAGTTCATTCCATCTATCAACTACTATCAGCTGTACATCACTTTTATTTAATTCTTCATCAGTTATTAAGCCTAGTCTATGTGTTGCTTGAATTACGTGTGTATCTGGTGCAACTGTTAATTGATTAATATTTTTATATTTTCTGTCTGTATATTGGTATATCACATATAGCCAATAGTTACATATTTTCGTTACAGATAAATATGGAAATTTCTTTTTATTTTCTTTTTGTATAAAGTTTTTTATCTTATCAACATCATTATCTAATGAGTCAAATAATTTTCTAATATCTCCATCATATAATTCTACAAATGTTTTACATAGAGATAACCATATTTCAGTTTGCTTTTGTTTTTGCAATGCTTTTTTATATTTTATAAGTGCATATTGCACTTCTTCAAAAGCTTTGTTTATACATATGTTAGGATTAAATACAAAGTTAGTTTCTTTATCATTATATGTATTTAGTGCACTTTCCCATAATTTATATGAGTTTCTTTGATAGTTCAATGCCATAGGTAATGTAAAATAAAGATAGTTTTCTATCGAAGATTTACTTAAATGTGGATTTGCATCTTCTGGCATAACTTCGCCACCGAGACTACCTTCCTTCCACATATTATATAAAATATCTACTTTTTGTAATATTTCCTCTTTATTATACATATTGCACCTCAACAATCATTTTCTATGATTATTATAATAGCATAAAAACTAATACTTATCAATAAAATCGAAACACATTTTCTTTGTTTTAGAATATAAATTCACTTTAGTTTAAAGTCTATGTAATATATTTTCTATGAGAATTTTTTACATTGTTTTGGCTAACCATAGCATATTCCATTGTAGTGTCTATTTTAATGTGTCCTAATAACTTTTGTACTTGTTCAACTGGCATGCCTTTATCAATAGCCATAGTAGCCATTGTTCTTCTAAATTTATGTGGATGTACTTTGTTTATATTTGCTTGTTTTCCTAAATTTCTAATAGCAATTTCAATTCCTGATATTCCTAATCTATTGTAAGGTTTTATAAGAGATACAAATAGTGCTTCATTATTATCAGTTCTTGTTTCCAAATATTTTTTAATATACATTTTACTTTTTGCACTAAAATAGACTTCTCTTTCACTATTGCCTTTGCCTAAAACAATACAACTTCTTTCTTGAAAATTCATGTCTGTTATATTTAATCTAGTTAGTTCTCCAACTCGCATACCAGTTGATATTAATAGTTCTAATATTGCTAAATCTCTTACATTTGAGCAAGTATCTCTTAACTTTTCTAAGTTCTCATCTGTAAATGTTTCTTTAACTTTTTTAGTCGCTTTTACTTTATGAATCCTTCTAACTGGGCTTTTAACAATATAATTTTCATTTTCTAACCAAGCAAAGAAACTTGATAATGCTCTTCTTATATTGTCTATTGTTACCATACCTGCACTTGAATTACTTTTATAATCCGATAAATAATTTCTTAATATTTCAGTAGTAATTTCATCTATTGGAAGATTTATTGTATCTAACATTTTAGTTATATTACCTTTATAGTAATTTAAAGTTCTATTTGAGCACCCCTCAATTTCTTTAGAGGATATAAATTTGTTTAATATATCCTGTCTCTTATACACATCTCCGAGCCCACGAGACATCTCAGGATCTCGTATGCCGTCGTCGGCTTGAAAAGGGGGGGGGGGGGGGGGGGGGGGGGGGGGGGGGGGGGGGGGGGGGGGGGGGGG
>CANBES010000035.1 GCA_947367845.1 uncultured Clostridium sp.
AGGTTCAGAAGAAAAAGATAAAATAAAAAATGTATATGACCTATTAGGAAATAGTTACGAATGGACATTAGAGGCCATCAGTTCCAACCTTCGAGTTTATCGTGGTGGCAGTTACAGCTACAGCCTTTCGCCAGCAGACCGCAACCTCAACTATCCGAACAACACCCACAGCAACGATTCTTCGCGTCTCACACTTTATATAAAGTAGGACTGAGCTCTGTGAAAACTAAAAGTAAAACTAATGCGAAAGTAGTTTTAATGTAGAGTAATTGAATATAAGAACTCGGCGAAAGCTTCCTTTTGGAAGCTTTTTTGTATTTAGAACAAGAAAAGTTACGAAAATAAAAATGAAAAAAGCAATAACTGGAATTTAATAGAAAGATATAATAGAAATACAAGGCAGGCTAAATAGTAATATGGAAGCAATTATAGAAACGCTAGAAAAAATGAGTAAAAGCGAGAAAAAAAGAGAATGAGTGTAAAAGAATGAAATAAAAGAAAGTGGCAAACTCAAATTAAGACCAAAACAGACCTAAAATAAATTTGGAATATTCCGCCAAAAATTGTATAATATATATCGATGGTGCATTATTCTAGTCATACAAACTTTACGAGGGTGGGGCTAAAAATCCACTAAAGGGCACATCGTTGAAGTTTCTTGTTTATGCGCGAAATGCCAGTTTTGTGTGTATCCAGGGAGTAAAGAAATTAGGGGAGTATGTAATGGCATACATAGTAACCCTGGTTTCGCGGAGGCTTAAAGAAAAATTTAAGTTAAACCTATGTTGAGTGCCAAGACACAAAATACATAGAGTAGCCTGTCTCGAGTGACTGTATTGGGATTAATTTTTACATAAGTAAAAATGAAATTAGGCCGATTACATTTTACTTTAGATTATGAAATTGCAGTTGCAAAAAAGACTAGTAAAGTTAAAAATGTATGTTAAGGAAAACTTCTAGAATGTTTGCTAAAATGTAGCATAGAAGTCTAGGGATTAAGGTACAGATTTAAGTGGCGATCTGGTGTCTACCAACGGTAGATGTTCTCCTTAAATGGAAACAGCTCTAGTAGTAATACTAAGCGGAGAACAGAGAAATTCGACTAGACCTAAACTGTAAAATTTACTTAGACTTTGACCATCTAAACCAATAAAAATAATAAAGGGCTTGATAAAATGTATTAAACTACATAATTCAAGTCCTGTTCAAATTAATAGAAAAAGGAGAAAAGCAAAGAAAAATGAGCAATACACAAGAAAACAAAGAAAATCAAAAAAGCAAAAAAGAACACTCGAATGTCAAATGGTTCATAGAAGTATTCATTATAACATTTATACTATCAATGATATTCTCATACATATCAGCAAATGGAGTATCACACCTAAACCTAATATCTGCAATAATAATTTTAATATTAGTAATAACTGTAGGAATATTTTTCGACATAATAGGAGTAGCTGTAACAGTTGCAAATGAAGACGAATTTCATGCAAAAGCCACCAAAAAAGTAAAAGGGTCAAAAGACTCAATAAAACTAATAAGAAACGCACCGAAAGTAGCCAATATATGCGCAGACGTAATTGGAGACATATGCGGAGTACTAAGCGGTGCAATAAGTGCATTAATATCAATGAAAATGACAGAGCAATTTGGGTTACACATAGATTTGCAATTTTTACTAAGTGCATTAGTAGCAGCACTTACAGTAGGAGGAAAAGCAGTGGGAAAAGGAATTGCAAACAATAAATCAACAGAAATAGTACATGCAGTAGGAATAGTTCTAAACAAATTCACAAAAAAATAAAAAATTGCCAATGGGACGTGCCAATGGGGACGGACCTTCTTGGCGATTTTTTGCCAAAGGGGACACTCCTTGACAAAATGTTGTATAATACAGAAGAGGTGATTTCAATGAAAGCGATAATAACAGGGGCATCTTCAGGAATAGGAAAAGATATGGCGAAAATACTAAGTCAAAAAGGATATGAGTTAGTATTAGTAGCAAGAGACGAAGAGAGATTAAATCAAGTAAAAGAAGAATTAAACAATACAAAAATACAAACCATATCAATGGATTTGAGTAAAGAAGAAAATTGCAAAAAACTATATCAACAAGTGAAAGATGTAGACATATTAATAAATAATGCAGGTTTTGGTGATTGTGGGAATTTTACAAAAACAGATTTAGAAAAAGAAATGAAAATGATAAAAACGAACGTAACGGCATACCACATTTTAACAAAACTATATCTAACAGATATGAAAAAAGTACAAAATGGGAAAATATTAAATGTAGCGTCAATTGCAGGATTTATGCCAGGACCACTAATGGCGACATACTATGCAACTAAAGCATATATAGTAAGGCTATCAGAAGCAATTCGCGAAGAGTTAAAACAAGAGAAATCAAACGTACAAATAAGCATATTATGCCCAGGTCCAGTGGATACAAACTTTAACAATGTAGCAAATGTCAAATTTCATATGAGAGAAGCAAATAGTTATGATGTAGCCAAATATGCTATAAAAAAATTAGAAAAAGGAAAATTTTATATAGTGCCAGGAATAGATGTAAAACTTGCAAGATTTGGAGCAAAGTTAACACCAGCACCACTCATTTCAAAAATAACATATAGAATTCAAAAGAGAAAAATTAGTAAATAGTAAAACAAAATTTAAACCTGCCAAAAAGGTCCGTCCCTATTGGCAGGTTTTTTAAAAAAGCACTTGACAAATACGAACATATATTCTATAATAGTTTCGGTGATAATATGGAAAGACAAATATTGCACGTGGATGTAAACAATGCATTTTTAAGCTGGACAGCAGTAGATATGCTAAAAAAAGGGAGTAAAATAGACATAAGAGAAATTCCAGCAATAATAGGTGGAGACGAAACAAAAAGGTCAGGAATAGTACTTGCAAAAAGCATGAAAGCGAAAGAGTGTGGAATAAAAACAGCAGAAACAATATATCAAGCAAGAATAAAATGCCCAGGAGTAAAAATATATTCATCAGACTTCAAAATATACAGAGAATACTCAGACAAGTTATACAACTTGCTATTAGAATACACTGATAAAATAGAAAGATTTAGTATAGATGAATGTTTCTTAGACATGACACAATATTTAATGAAAGATACACTAATAAACAAGGCAAAAGAGATAAGTAGAAGAGTAAAAGAAGAACTAGGATTTACAGTAAACATCGGAGTAGCACACAACAAACTACTTGCAAAAATGGCATCAGACTTTATGAAACCAAACAAAATACATACATTATATGAAGAAGAAATACCAACAAAAATGTGGAAGTTACCAGTTTCAGAATTATTCATGTTAGGCAAAAAAACAGTGCCAAAACTTTATAATATGCAAATAAAAACAATAGGAGAACTAGCAAAAGCAGACAAAAATGTAATTGGCAAAAAATTTGGAAAACATGGAACACAAATGTGGGAATACGCAAATGGAATAGATAATTCAAAAGTACAATACAAAAAAGAGAAGCCAAAAGGAGTGGGAAATTCCATAACATTACCACAAAACATAAACGAAATAGAAAAATTGGAAGAAATATTATTAGCATTAACAGAACAAGTAACATATAGATTAAGGAAATATGAACTATTAGCAACAACAGTAAACGTCCAATTAAGAACAAAGGATTTTATAGACAGTTCTCATCAAGGAAAATTACAAATGGCAACAGATAGTACAAAAGAGATATATGCAAAATCAAAAGAATTATTAAATCAAATGTACAAAAGAACAAGCGAAATAAGACTAATAGGAGTGAGAGTAGACAACTTAATAGAAAAAGAAGAACAACAACTATCATTATTTGACAATAACAAAAACGAAAAGCAAAAAAAATTAGACAAAATAGTAGACGAACTTAAAAACAAATATGGATATAATTCAATAACAAGAGCAGGAAAATTAAATGCAGGAGACATGTTAAAATTAAAGGACATAAAAAAATGAAAAGCCAATATAAAAGGTAAAACTATTAAAAATACAGCACAAAAAAACAAATAAGCAAGAAATTGCTTGCCTAGAAGAAATATTTAGTTTATAATTATATAGAACAAAAAGATTGGAGTAAACTTTTTACATAACTAAAAACTAGGAGAAAATATAATGTGGAAAAGAAAAGAATTAAAAGCTAAAGCAAGACAAGCAGTAAAGAAAAATTACTGGACAGTAATAGTAGTATGTTTTTTGCTTGCACTTTTAACAGGAGAATTTGGAACATCAATAATAGGCTGGCTACAAGGAGAAGACACATTAGACCCAACTTATATAGTCAAGCAAGAACGAGTGTTAACAGACGAAGATGTTGACCAAGAAAAAGTAGAAATAATATTAGAAAAAATATCAGAAGCAGAAGAAAAAATCGGAATTGAAAATTTAACAGAAGCAGAGAAAAAAGTAATAGGAATAGTAAAAGCGAATGTAAATAGTGTAACAAAATCGCAAAAATATATATTCAAAATATGGGACGCAATAACGTCATTTAACATAAACGAAGCATCCTTAGGAGTTACAATTTCAATAACAGCACTAATATCATTATTATTTGTAATAATGATAGGAGACCCGTTAATAGTAGCAGGAAGAAAATACTTTTTAAAAGCAAGAGAAGAAGATACGCCTATAACAGATATAGCCAAAGACATATTCAAAAAAGAGAATTGGTTTAATGTGGCACTAACAATGTTTTTAAGAAATATATATAATATGTTATGGTATTTAACAATAATAGGTGGGCCAATAAAAATGTATGAATATAGAATGATACCATACATATTAGCAGAAAACCCAAAAATAAAAAGAAAAAAAGCATTTAGGCTTTCAAAAGAAATGATGAAACACAATAAATGGAAAACGTTTGTACTAGACTTATCATTTGTCGGCTGGGAGATAGCATCTATTCTTACATTCGGAATGATAAACATACTATATGCAAACCCATATAGAGCAGCTACATCAGCAGAATTGTACGTTGTCTTAAGAAACAACGTAATAGAAAACAAATGTGAATATTACGAAGAAATAGAAATGAAAGAAAAAGAGCAATAAATAAAAACTCTATTAAAGTAGACAGAGATAGTAGTAATCAAAAATTACTACTATTTTAAAATAGAAATATATAAAATAAAATAGAAAGAAAATTAATCTAAATACATTTTAACAAAAACAAATAAAAAAATCTCGAAAAATTTGTCGAAACCAAACAAGAAAAAAATAAAACAAAAAACTAATATGTCGAGACAAAGAGAAATATGTTAAAAAACATAGAAAAACATAAAATATTGCGATGAAAAAATCTTGCAAACCCTTGAAAATAGTAGTATTATAGTTTCTGTTTAATACGAAGGAGAGGGATAGAAATGAAAAGATTTTATGGAAGTATATTCATAGAAAAAGAAAAATTAGAAGAAGCAGGAGTAGAGAATCCAATCAAATTGGAATATTACAAAATAATAAATGAAGACGAATTTGTAAAAGGAACAAATAGTAAATATGGAATAAAAATTGTAAAAACACAATACTTAGAGAACGACACAAAAACAGAAGACAAAACAATCGAATACTTATCTAGCAATGAAGAAAAAGTAGACGAAATTTTAAGAATATTAAAAGATAACGAAGTTACACCAGTATGCGTACAAGACGTTATTTGTGATTTATCAAAAAGTGCACATTTATTATAGTTCCTAAAAAAGCTTGCAAAAAATGGGGAATTGTTTTAAAATAACATATATCAACAAAGTAAAATAGCAATAAAAGGAGGAAAACTATGGCAAGTAAATTAATAATAGTAGAATCACCAGCAAAAGCAAACACAATAAAGAAATTCCTAGGTGGTAGCACAAAAGTAGTAGCATCAATGGGACACATAAGAGACCTACCAAAATCAAAACTAGGAGTAGATATAGAAAATGACTTTGAACCAGAATATATAAACATAAGGGGAAAAGGAGACCTAATAAAACTACTAAAAAAAGAAGCAAAGCAAGCAGATAAAGTATATCTTGCAACTGACCCTGACCGTGAGGGTGAAGCAATAGCATGGCACCTAGCAACAATACTAAAAGATGAAGAAGACAAAATAACAAGAGTAACATTTAATGAAATAACAAAAGGAGCAGTACAAAAAGCCATAAAAGAGCCTAGAGATATAGATATAAACTTAGTAGATGCGCAACAAGCAAGACGTGTACTAGATAGAATAGTTGGATACAAAATAAGCCCACTACTTTGGAAAAAAGTAAGAAGAGGATTATCTGCAGGACGTGTACAATCAGTAGCAGTAGAACTAATAGTAGAAAGAGAAGAAGAAATTGAAAACTTCAAGCCAGAAGAATACTGGAATATATATGTAGATTTAAAAGATAAAGAAAGCAAAAAACAATTCCAAGCAAAATTTTATGGACAAAATGGTAAAAAACTAGAAATGCATAGCAAAGAAGAAGTAGACAAAATACTAGAAACAATAGAAAAGGAAAAATATATTGTAGAAGAAGTAAAAAGAGGAGAAAAGAAAAGAACTCCAGCCCCACCATTCACAACAAGTACAATGCAACAAGAAGCATCAAGAAAATTAGGATTTACACTAAAAAGAACAATGGCAACAGCTCAAGGGTTATATGAAGGAGTAAAAATACCAGAAAGAGGTACAGTAGGGTTAATTACTTATATGAGAACAGACTCAACAAGAATATCAGAAGAAGCAAGAGCAGCAGCAAAAACACACATAGTAAATACATATGGAGAAAACTATTATGAAAATAGATATTATAGAGCAAAAAAAGACTCTCAAGACGCACACGAAGGTATAAGACCAACATATGCAGACCTAGAGCCAGATAGCATAAAAGATTCTTTAACAAAAGACCAATATAAACTATACAAACTAATATACAATAGATTTATGGCAAGCCAAATGGCACCAGCGGTTTATGACACAATGGCAGTAACAATAAATAGAGGAGACTATAACTTCAAAGCAAATGGTCAACTACTTAAATTCAAAGGATTTATGACACTATATGTAGAAGGAACAGACATCCAAGAAAAAGAAGAAGAAGGAATGTTGCCAGACTTGAAAGAGAAACAAGAAGTAGACTTACAAAAAATCAATCCAAAACAAAGTTTTACAGAACCACCACCAAGGTACACAGAAGCAAGCCTAGTAAAAGCACTAGAAGAGAAAGGAATAGGAAGACCAAGTACATACTCTCCAACAATAACAACGATTCTAGAAAGAAGATACATAGAAAAAGAACAAAAACAACTAGTACCAACAGAACTAGGAAAGGTAGTAAACAAACTATTAACAGAGAACTTCACAGACGTTATAAATGTTGAATTTACAGCAAAAATTGAAAATGAATTTGACGAAATAGCAGAAGGGAACGAAGAATGGAAAAAGATGTTAAGAGAATTCTATGGACCATTTGAAAAAGAATTAATAAAAGTAGAAAAAGAGTTAGAGCACGTAGAATTAAAAGAAGAAGTATCAGATATTCCTTGTGACAAATGTGGAAGAATGATGGTTTATAAATATGGAAGATATGGAAAATTCTTAGCATGCCCAGGATACCCAGAATGTAAAAACGCAAAACCAATAGTAGAAACAATAGATGTACCATGTCCAAAATGTGGAGCAACAGTACAAGTAAGAAAAACAAAAAGAAAAAGAAACTACTATATATGTGAAAACAACCCAAAATCTTGTGACTATATTTCATGGAACAAACCTAAGCCAGGTGAAAAATGGAATCCAGAAGAAAAAGCAGAAGTTGAAAAAGAGACAAAAAAGAAAACAACAAAACGAAAAACAGCTAAAACCAAAAAAACAACAAGGAAAACAAAAAAATAAAAAAATACATTTATCAAAAAGACGAGCAAACAATAAATAAAGTGAAATGGAATATAAAAGGAGTAATAAATGAAAAAATACCAGTTAGAAATAACAGTGTTTTTAAGTGGAGCATTAACAATGGTATTAGAGTTAATAGCTTCAAGAATATTGTCACCATATGTAGGAAGCTCAAACCTAATATGGACAACAATAATAGGAATAATGCTAACAAGTATGAGTATTGGATATTGGCTTGGTGGTAAAAAAGCTGACCAAAACAAAGAAAATGACATAAACATATTATCAAATTATTTGTTAATTGCAGCAATAGCAACAAGCCTAATACCAATACTAGAAACAGCATTTGTAAATACACTAGCACAAGCAGTAAATCAATTAATAATAGTTGCAATAATATCAGCAACAATAGTGTTTGGAATACCAAGTTTTCTACTAGCAGCAGTATCACCAATAGCAGTAAAACTAAAAAATAACGCACCAGACAATGTTGGTACAACATCAGGAAAAATATCTTCACTATCAACAATAGGAAGCATATTTGGAACATTTTTTGCAGGATTTGTACTAATACCAACCTTAGGAGTTAGAACTATTATATTAGGCTGTTCAGTCTTGCTATGGATATTGTCTTTTATGCTATTTAAGAATAAAAGCAAAAAATACTACATATTAATTATTGTAGAGTTAATTGTAATAGTAGGACTAAACATCTTAGGAGAGCAAATATTCAAAATAAAAAATACAGATATCATAAAAGATGTGGACTCTGAATATAGTAGAATATGGGTAAAAGAAGTGCAAGTAGACCAAGCAAAATACAAAACATTACAAGTAGACACAGGCTTGGAATCCTACATAAATCAAGAAACAGGAGAAATGGGAGCACAATACCTCACATATTTTGATTTATTTGAATACTATAACAAAGAAGCAGACAGCACACTAATACTAGGTGGTGCAGCATATACATATCCTATGCATTACCTAAGCAAATACCCAGACAAAGCAATAGACGTTGTAGAAATCGACAAGAAAATGACAGAGGTGTCTGAAGAAGAATTTGGATTAGACACAAATAATCCAAACTTAAAAATATACACAACAGACGGAAGAAGCTTTTTAAACTACAACAAAACTAAGTATGATACAATACTAATTGATGCATTTAAAGGTCTGAATGCACCGTTTGAACTTACAACATATGAAGCTATGCAAAAAGCATATAATAATTTAAACGAAAATGGAATGGTAATTACAAACATAATATCATCAATAGAAGGAGAAAAATCAGACTTTATAAAATATGAATATAATACATACAAAGCAATATTTGATGATGTAAAAGTGTTTAAAGTTAGAAATAATGCTGACAGTAAAGACGCACAAAATTTGATACTTATAGGATTTAAAGGCAATAAAAACATAGATGATGAAGCACAAGAAGAATATCAAGGACTATTGAATAATGAAATTAAAGATTTTACAAGTCAAAAGCAAATTGTTACAGACAATTATGCTCCAATAGGGAATTAAATGACTAATCGCTCTTGACAATTTAGCTAAAATTTGTTAATATAATAAATGCGTGTACACGTATTTATATATGCAGGTATAGTTTAGTGGTAAAACGTAACCTTGCCAAGGTTAAGTTACGGGTCCGATTCCCGTTACCTGCTCCATAATATTTTTTAGGAACAAAATATTATTTTAAAACATATAATAGTATATACGGCGATATAGCCAAGTGGTAAGGCACGAGTCTGCAAAACTCTGATCCCCGGTTCGAATCCGGGTGTCGCCTCCAAAGAAAAAGCGAGAAAACGTTGAAATATCAATGTTTTCTCATTTTTTATGTTTTTTAAATCCTAAAATAAGAATTTAGTATTTTCACTACTTTCCGCACCTTAATTTTCTAATCCTTCTAAAATAAATTTGACACAAACTTAACATTTGAGCTTTTTCATACTTAACACATTTAATTTCATGTGAATATCTTTAATTTTTTTACATATAATATATAAACGCAAAAAAACGATTTTTAAAAAGTTTTACGTTTTAAACCGTAAAACTTGACCAAAAATAAAAAATATTGTAAAATAATATTAGAGGTGAATATTATGCTAAAAAGAGAAAAATACTTAAATCAACTAATAGAAAGTAAAGATTTAAATTTAATTAAAGTAATAACTGGTGTTAGAAGAAGTGGAAAGAGTACTTTATTACTTCAATACAAAGATTATTTATTATCTCAAAATATTTCAAATGAAAATATTATATATATGAATTTTGAAAGTGCTGATTGGTATCATATAAAAAATTACCAAGATTTATACAATTATATAAAAGAGAATATTCAAAAAGGAAAGAATTATATTTTATTAGATGAAGTACAAAATGTAGAAATGTGGGAAAAAGCGGTTAATTCTTTATTAGTGGATATTGATTGTGATATTTATATAACTGGTTCAAATGCTTATCTATTATCTAGTGAACTTACAACATTACTTGCTGGACGAGTTTTAACTATAAAAATTTATCCATTTTCATTTAAAGAATTTTCATCTGAATATCCATTTAAAAATAATGAAGACAAATATGATAAATTTGACAAATATCTAAAATTTGGTGGTATGCCAATGTTAGTAAATATGAACAATAATGAAGAAATAATGATTAATTACTTAAATGATATTAAAGAAGTTGTTTTAAAAAAAGATGTTATAAACCGAAATAATATTAAAGATGTTATATTTCTAGATAATTTGATAAAATATATGTCTACTTGTATAGGTAATTTAACTACACCAAATTCAATTGCTGATTTTATGAAGAAAAATGGTAGTAATATTACAAATGAAACTGTAGATTCTTATTTAAAAATGATTGAAAATGCTTATTTTATTTATAGAGTTCCTAGGTATGAACTGAAAGGCAAACAGTTATTGAAAACACAAGGAAAATATTATTTTGTAGATAATGGTCTTAAAAATATAATCAGTGGGTTTTCTTCATATGATACTGGAAGTAGTTATGAAAATTTAATATATGTTGAACTTTTACGTAGACGGATACGAAGTCTATGTTGGCAAATACAATGATATAGAAATAGATTTTATAGCAATAAAGCCAGATGAAAGAGTTTATTATCAAGTATCAAGAAGTATACTTGATGAAAAAGTTGAAGAAAGAGAAAAAAAATCTTTGCTTGCAATTAAAGATAACTATCCTAAAATTATACTAACTATGGATAAAGTAAAAAATAAAGAAATTGATGGTATTAAGGTTATTAATATAATAGATTTTTTATCAGATTAGGAGGTAATATCATAAAAGATTTTACTAACGAAATAAACTTAACACGAACTTAATACTTTGATTTTTAAACTAAAAAAGTCAGTAATATTAAGTAATTGAAGAGTTAACTCATCTGATGATAGCCTCCAGAGAAAAAACGAGAAAATGTTGAAATATTAACATTTTCTCGCTTTTTTTGAATTTGTTCTATATCCGACTGCTATTATCATATCTAAATTATAATAATCAATATTTCTATTAACTTTACGATTACCCTCGATTTGAACTGTTGGGAATTTCCCAACAGTTGAATCTTTAGACAATTCCTGTTCATCAAATATATTTTTTATATGTTCACTTATTGTAGATTT
>CANBES010000036.1 GCA_947367845.1 uncultured Clostridium sp.
CTCGCTTTTCATCTTCTAACCATTCAATAAAATATTTTTCAAATCTCATCTCTTTGCTTCCTCCTTCTTCTAATTTTTTAATATATTCTTTTCTTTCTTCCGGCATAATTTTTCTGATTTTATTAGAATAATTAAGCATTTTTGCTATGTATTCCTTTTCTTCTTTTGTTAAATCCTTTTTCAATATTTCATCTATTGCTTCTTTTAGTTCCTCTTTCGAATTTATTTTTTCAAATAGTAATGCTTTTGACATTCCTGTATCTTCTTTTACTAGCTTTTCTTCTATTTCATTATTTATATCAACAAAATTATATTTTGCACATCTTAAATACTCTTGAGGTGTAAATAAATACATTTTTATTCCTCACTTTCATTTTAATATATTTTTATTCTATTGTCAATATTTCTTTATTAGTAAATTAGCTTTTGCTTTTTGTTTATACTTTATTTTTCTTTTCTTATCACCTTTTCTCTTATTTTTATTTGTCTTTTTGAGTTTTTGTTTCGATAAAAATTTTCTCGAATTTAATTTGAAATAAATTTAGTGGAATATTATATATAAAAAAGCATATATAATCTGTACATTTATTAATATATCAGATTTTATATACTTTTTCAATATTTTTGTTTAATTTTCTTCAACTTTTCCTCGACATTTTTCGACATTTTGCTTTAAAGGCTAAAATATAACAGAGTAGATTATTAGTCTACTCTAATTATTTACTGTATTATTATAATTATATTTTACTTCTTGCTCTGTAAGTGGTCTATTATACACTCTCGCTGCATATACTTCTCCATTAAATGGATATCTATTATCTTCACTTTCACCTAAATATGTCTTATGTATATCAGAACCTATTTGAATATTAGCATCATTCTGTATTTTAATAATATTTTCTACATTTCCTATATTAGTTGTTTGTACTTTTTCTCCATTTATATATAATGTTCCTTTATCATTTGCCACATTTGGATTAAACGTATATGTAATATACATGGGTACATTCTCTTCCACATATGAATTTGTAACAAGTCTTCCGGAAACGCCACCTATATAAACAGTTATTCTTTTAAATTCTTGTTCTCTTCCAATTTGATTTTCGTCTTTATTATTTCCTATAAATATATTAAATCCGTCACTTCCTGATTTTCTTTTCATCATTAAAAGTTGCAATATTTGGTTATTAATTTTTCCTTTATATTTAAAATATATTTCTAGTGTAACTCCATTGCTATAATCTGATTTATCAGGAACTTCAATTCCGTCATCAATACCATCAAAACTTAATGAATTCTCTGTCCATCCACTATTTGCATCATTTGTATTAAAGTTGTGCAAAATTGCATCTCCCCAATTATCTCCTGTTGATCTATTTTTAGCATCTACTGTATAAACTAATCCCTCTTTTATACATAATAAATTGTTGTCTACTACTCTATGTTTTCCTTCCTCATAGCTTACAACTTCACCAGTTTCATAATTTACAATATATGAATTTTTCAATGTTACTCCTTCTGCGTTTTCTGGTGTTATATAGTACCAATTGTCTGCATATGTTTCTCCTGTTTCTGTATTATATATACTTGTTGTATCTTCTACTGAATTGAAATACACTTGTTTTAATTCTTTTCCTATTTTCTTATCTTCTAATACTAATAGTTGTAATTGTTCTACTTCACTTGCTATTAATGTTTTCTCTTTTGCTTGTACTGTCTTTTCTAATATTCCATTATCTCCTGTTAATGTACTTATTGTTACTCCGTGCTAATATTAATAAAACTATTATTGTTATTACTAATGCTATTAATGTAATTCCCTTTGCTTTGTTTTGCATTTGTTCATCTCTCCTTTTCTTCTGTTTTTCTCATTTTATCTTTTGCGAAGGAATTATGTCAATAGTTGACACCTTAATTCCATAAATTATTCTACAAAAAAGAGTACATATTAGACACCTACTCTTCTTCATAGTATCTTGCTAAAATACTATTCCAACTAATTCAATTACAATTCCTGAAATAACCCCTATTCCATATAACAAACCTATAATCTTCAAATTTTCCTTTAATCCTTTATTAGTTCTAAATAGCACAAGCAAACCAACACCTGCGCCAACTAACAACCCTGAAATCATAGTAGCTACACTTATTATATTTTCTAAATACAATTGTGTTAATATAACAGAAGCTGCACAATTTGGTATTAAACCTATTATTCCCGCAATTATTGGTCCTAATATTGGTATTCCACTTAAAATTCCCGCTATTGCTTCTTCTCCTATGAAATGAATTGCTATGTTTATAATTAATGTAACAAGTAATATAAAGATAAATATATTTAAAGTATGTTTCAATGCTGATTTTATAATCCCGTAGTCACAATGACAATGCTCATTCTCGCATAAATCTACTATTTTATTTTCTTCTTGCTTGTCCTTATTTTTTATTCTTAATACAAAGTCAATTATAAATCCTGCTATCATACCAATAATTATTTTAATGCCTAATATTTTCAATATTGTAGTTATTGGCACTGCTTCTGATATAAAGATTGGCAACATTTCATCTGACGTTGATAAATATACTGCTATCAATGTTCCTAGTGTTATTACTCTTGCTGCATATAGGTTTGTTGCTGAAACTGAAAATCCACATTGTGGAAATATTCCAAGTATACTTCCTATTATTGGTCCGAATTTTTCCGGATTTCTTTATCATATCTTTTGATTTTTCACTTGTTTTGTGTTCTATGTATTCCATTATTAAATATGTTATAAATAAAAATGGTAGTATTTTTATACTATCAATTACTGCTTCTTCAATTACTTCTAACATTTTTTTCTCCTTTTCTCATTTAAATATGATAACATATTTTTCCAAAAAAGTAAAGAGCCATTATAACTTAATGACTCTAACTTTATTAAATTATCTTCTTCTATAACAACCTGAAATTTGACCACAGCCATTGCCATTAGTATTTGGAATAACATTTATTCTAGCCATTACACCATTTCTGTTATTATTGCAACCACATCCAGAATTTGAATTATCATTATTACAACCGCAATTATTATCTCTGTTTGGACAATTAGAGCTAATAGTTAACAAATCATTATTTACTCCATTGCACCCACTGCTTGATATTGTAATCAAATCACCATTATTAGAATTGCCACAATTGCTACTTATTCTAAGTAAATCATTTGAATTGTCTGTATTTCCTTGGCAGGCACATCTTCTATTTCTTCTACAACCACATCCGCCTCTTCTACAGTCACAACTATCATTATCGTTATTGAAGAAACGCTCTATCAATCTACTAATTAGACATACAATTGCTGCTGTGATAAATGCAATTATTGTATATACGATTGCTGCAACTAAGAAATTTATGTTATTTATTACAAACGTAACAATTAAGAATATTGCAAATATAACTGCTGCTACTAATGGTGGACATTTTAGGATTTTTTGTAATGCTATTGATATTATTATTGTTGCTATTGGCAAAGCAAAAAATATAAGTAATATGTTCATATGCTTTCTCTCCTTTGTTTTTTACTATATTTTATGCTTTTTTGTTGTATTTTGTGTTAGCAATATTCTACATTTAATAAATAAAGTCCTTGTGGTGGTAATGTTTTACCAGCATTTTCTCTTTTTTCAGATTTTATTATATTCTCAATTTCTTTTGGCTCTATTTTTCCAAGCCCTACGTCTACTAATGTTCCAGATATTATTCTTACCATATTATATAGAAATCCGCTTCCTGTTAGCTCTATCCATATTTTATCATCAGGCATTTTTATCACTTTTGCATCAAAAATTGTCCTTACACTGCTTTTGCTACTTGTACCACTTGCTTTAAAAGCCTTAAAGTCGTGTTCTCCTACAAAATATTTTACTGCTTCTTGCATTTTTTCTATATCAAGTTTCATTGGTATATGGGTTTCTAAATTTCTATAAATTGCTGTACCATATTGAGAGTTATTTATAACATACCTGTATGTTTTTCTTTTGCAACTAAGTCTGCTATGAAAATTTTCTTCAACTTCTTCAGCTTGTTTTATTCTAATTGACTTCTTTAAATTACTGTTTAGTGCTATCGGAAATTTTTCAATTGGTAAATTTGAATTTGTTTTAAAATTCGCAACTTGTCCCAAAGCATGTACTCCCCTGTCTGTTCTCCCTGATGCATTTAAATCTACTGTTTCTCCTGTAATTTGTTCTATTGCTTTCTCTATTGTTCCTTGTATATTTAGTTTATCTGGTTGTTTTTGCCATCCATTAAAATCTTTTCCGTCATATTCTATTGTTAATTTTATATTTCTCATCTTAATCTCCATCTATTACAAATTGATGTTTTTTTGCTCCGTCCCCAAAAACATCGCTATTTAAAAAAGCTGCATTTAAGCAACTTTTTTGGTTTATTTTTCAACTTTTTCACTTTCTTTAGTTTTACTTATTTTGTCTCTAAGTTCCTTTATTCTGTTTTTTCTTTCCTTCTTTTCTGCTGCAAATCTTTTGGTAACAATGTTACTTATTAATATTTTTTTCAAGACATCTTCTCTAACATCTGCAATTAATGTTCCGTCTTTTGCTACTGATATTTTTCCTGTTTCTTCTGATACTACAACTACTAAGCTATCAGATTCTTTTGAAATTCCTATTGCTGCTCTATGTCTTGTTCCTAGTTCCTTAGATATGTCATTATCGTCTGCTAATGGCAATACACATGCTGCTGCTGCAATTTTGTTTCCAGATATTACTACTGCTCCGTCATGTAAAGGTGTTTTAGGCTCAAATATGTTTACTAATAATTGTGGCGAAACTTCGGCATTCATAGGTATTCCTGTGTTTACTATGTCTTGTATCTTTATATCTCTTTCTAATACAATTAATGCACCAGTTTTTGTTTTTGAAAGTTCAGTTGCTGCAATTACTACTTTGTATATATCCTCTTTAGTTCTTGTTGATAAATCTTTATCAATTCCAAAGAACTGAGTTATTTTGTTTGTTCCTAATTGTTCTAATGCACGTCTTAATTCTGGTTGGAAAATTACGATAATTGCAATTACTCCCCAGTTCATTATTCCTGTTAAAATCCAGTTTAGTATTTTTAGGTTAAATAGTCCGCTTATCCATGTCGCAATTATTAATAAGGCTATTCCTTTAATTAACTGCCATGCTCTAGAACCTTTTACAATTCTAAAAAAACAATATACTAAAAATACAACTATTGCTATATCTATTATTAGAGTTACTAATTCAAATGGGTTAGCTTGTAATGACTTAATATATGCTCCTATATTATCATTGTAAAAGCTTTCCCAATTCATTCCCAAATTTGTTATCATTTATTTCTCCTTATTTCTTCTTTAGATTAGTGCGAATATAAGTGTTGATATTGTTCCTACTAACATTAATAGCGCTAAAAATCCCGCCATTACTTTTACAAATATTTGTCCTTTATCATATTTTTGTTTCTTTTCTACTTTTTTCTTCATTGTTTTTCTTCCTTTCCGTCCATCGGGAACGTTTCCTTTTAGACATTTTGTCCATTTTGGGACACATCTATATATTACTGTAAATATTATAGCATATTTTAAATTTTTTTCAATTATTTTGTCCTGTTTTCCATAACTTTCTAAGAAATTATTTTTAATATTGTCTTAACTGGTTCTTTTTCTTGTTCTTCTATTGTGATTGTTTCTATCATCTTTAATTTTGCTTCTTCTATTGTGTTCTCGTTATTTGTATGGATATATCCTAAGCAATCTCCACTTTCTACGTAGTCCCCTACTTTTTTATTTAGTATTATTCCAACTGACATGTCTATTTTGTCTTCTTTTCTAACTCTTCCTGCTCCTAAGTTACATGCTAGTTTTCCTATTGTTTCTGCATTTATCTCTTGTATATATCCTGATTTTTCACTATATACTGGTTCTATGTATTTTGCTTTTTCAAATTTATTTAAATCTGTTATATATGATGTATCTCCACCTTGATTTTGTACTAGTTCTATAAATTTGTTGAACGCTTCTCCTCTTTCTATTTTTTGCATCAGTATTTCTTTTGCGTCTTCAATGTTATCTGTTACTTTTGCTAGTTTTATCATATATGCTCCTAGCTCTAGCACAACTTGTTTTACATCTTCTGGCATATTTCCTTTTAGAGCTTCTACCGCTTCTTTTACTTCTAATGTGTTTCCTACTGCATATCCTAGTGGTTCATCCATATTTGTTAAAACACATACTGTTTCACGGTTTGCTAGTTCTCCTATTTCTATCATAGCCTTTGCAAGTTTACTTGCTTGTTCGATGTTTTTCATAAATGCTCCGCTTCCAACTGTTACATCTAATACTATTTTATTTGCACCACTTGCTATTTTTTTACTCATTATACTTGATGCAATTAATGGTATACTTTCCACACAAGATATACTATCTCTTAGTGCATATATTTTTTTATCTGCTGGTGCTAGGTTTAATGTCTGTGAAATCATACTTATTCCTATGTTTTCCACATTTTGTATAAAACTGTTGATATCTATACCTGTTTTGTATCCTGGAATTGCTTCTAATTTGTCAACTGTACCACCTGTAAATCCTAGTCCTCTTCCTGACATCTTTGCAACTGGCACTCCACATGATGCAACTAATGGTAGTAGTATTAATGATACTTTGTCTCCAACTCCACCTGTTGAGTGTTTATCTACGATTATTTTTTGATGTTTTTTTGCTCCGTCCCCAAAAACATCAAGTATTTCTCCTGAATTTGCCATTGATAAGGTTAAGTTTGTTGTTTCTTCTTTTGTCATTCCATTTATAAATATTGCCATTACTAGTGCTGCTGCTTGATAGTCTGCTATTGTTCCTTCTGTGTATCCTTTTATAAAATATTCGATTTCTTGCTTACTTAATTCTTGTTTATCTCTCTTTTTCTCAATAATATCTAGTATTGTCATAGGCTGGCTTCCCCTTTCCGATTTTTTAAGTTTCTAATTCAAATAACAAAATATATTTTATACAATTTTTTTTGTAAAACTTCTTCTATGTATTGGGCATAATCCGCATTCTTTAATTGCTTCAATATGTTTTGCTGTTCCATAACCTTTATGTGCAACAAATCCATATTGTGGATATATTTCATCCCATTGTCTCATTATTCTATCTCTTGTTACCTTTGCTAAAATTGATGCTGCTGCAATGTTGTAACATTTTGCATCACCTTTTATTATTGGTTCATATGGAATTCCTCTTGTGTTTATTCCGGTTAATGCGTCTACTACTATTAAGTCTGGTTTTACATCTAGTCCGTCAACTACTTGTGTTACTCCTGCTTTTGTGGCATTTAATATGTTGATGTCGTCTATTATATCTTGCCCTATTATTGCTACTGAATAGCTTATGGCTTCTTCTATTATTTGGTCGTATAGTTTTTCCCTTTTCTTTTCTGATACTTTTTTAGAGTCGTTTACTCCTTCTATCATTGAATTTTGTGGCATTATTACTCCTGCTATTACTACTGGTCCTGCTAGTGGCCCTCTTCCTGCTTCGTCTATACCACATATGTTTTTAAATCCTTTGTTGTATAATTCTTTTTCTATTTCTTTTAGTTTTGTTAGTCTTTCTAGTTCTTTTTCTTTCATCTTTATTCCTTCTTTATTCCATTGCATCTATTTCTGTTAGAGAGTATTTACCATTTATTCCTTTTGTATTATATATTTCTACTGTTGCATTTGTGTCATCAAAGTTTATTAGGTACACATTTCTTTCGTTTGTTTCTAATTTTTCAAGGCCCCATTCTTTTAATGTTTCTTCTGTTACTTTGTACATGTCATCTGTTATTGTTATTCCTGTTGGCACTGATGTTCCTGTAGCTTTTTGTAGTTTTGCTTGACCTTCATATATTTCTTGCCTTACTTCTGCTTTTTTTTCTGCTGTTGGGTTTATTCCTATTTTGAAGTTTGCTAGTTCTACGTATTCTTTTGCTTTTGCTTGTACCATTAACATATTTGTTCTTAGTTCTTCTAATTGTGCCTTTTCTAATACATTTTTTCCTGTGTATACTGTTATTCCTGCTATTATTATTAATATTATTACTGTTATCATTAAACTTATTAGTGTTATACCTTTATTTTTCTTCATTTTCCTCATCCTTTTTCTTTTTGTTTATTATACATTTTTAGTCATTTTTTTTCAATAGAATTTTTGTAAAAGTTTTTATAATTTTTTCACAAAGTTTTCACAAATGTATTGTATTATAATACTACATTAGGATATTATAATAATATCTGAAATATTAGGAGGTCAAAAACATGGAAGAAAACAAAAATCAAGAAAAAACAAACACATTTAAAACAGTTCAAAACCCAACAACATACAAAACAGCATATGAAATGAACAATCATCAAAAAACAAAAACAGGATTTGGAAAAGGATTTTTCCTACCATTTGTAAGTGGTGTGCTTGGTTGTTCTTTAGTCCTTGGTGTATGTTTTGGTGTACCAACAATCAAAGAAAAATTATTAAATACAAATTCTACAAACAGCTCTTCAAACACTCAAAGTTCAACAAACACTGGATATGTTACACAAACATCGTTATCAAATTATTCAGATACATCTGTTTATGCTGCAAATAAAGTATTACCATCAATTGTAGGCATAAAAGTTGAATACAATGTAAATTCACTAATTTCTATGTTTGGTAGACAAACGCAAAGTTCAACAGCAACTGCAACAGGTTCTGGAATTATTATAAGTGATGACGGTTATATTTTAACTAATAATCATATAGTTGCAACATCATCTTCTGAATCTTATTACGAAGTTTCAGATGCAACTAAGGTAACTGTTACCCTATTTAATGACGAAACTGAGTATGAAGCTAAAATTGTTGGAAAAGATGAACAAACAGATTTAGCTGTTATAAAAATTGAAAAGACTGGTCTTTCTAAAGCTGAATTTGCAGATTCTGATAATATAAAAGTTGGAGAATTTGCTATGGCTGTTGGAAATCCATTAGGTATGCAAAGTAGTATAACATGTGGTGTTGTAAGTGCTGTTAATAGAGAAGTAACTGATTCTGACGGCAAGACTTTTAAGTTAATTCAAACAGATGCTGCTATAAACTCTGGAAATAGTGGTGGTGCATTAGTTAATAGCGAAGGAAAGGTTATTGGTATAAATACTTTAAAATTATCTGGAACAGGAATTGAAGGTATGGGATTTGCTATTCCTATTAACTCAACAACAGATATAACATCTCAATTAATACAATATAGTAAAGTAAAAAGACCTTATATTGGAATTTCTGGTTTAGATTTAAATGAGCAAACAGCTAAAGCTTACAACTTAGTTCTTGGTGTTTATGTAAAAACTGTTGAAGATTTTTCAGCTGCTGAGAAGGCTGGTATAAAACCTGGCGATGTTATTATTGAGGCTGAAGGTAAAAAAATTACAAAAATGGATGAATTAAATGAAATTAAAAATGCTCATCAAATTGGTGAAGAGTTAAAAATTAAAGTTAATCGTGACGGTTCTGAAAAAGAATTAACAATAGTTTTAGGTGAACAACCATAATTTCACTTTTAGTTCACACAATGGACAAAATTAATTGTTAAAATGTAATCAGTCAAGTAAAGATGACTTGAAATAAAGAACATCCCCTTTTATTTTCAAAAGAGAAGCTTTTAATAGGCTTCTCTTTTACTTTTATTAAAATATTATTAAATCCATTTCACTTGTCAAATTTTCATTTCCATATGCATAAATTACATATAAGGTATCATTTGTTACGTAATATTCTTTTGAATTTTCTATGTTATATATATCACTTGCTGGATTTCTATTATATATAGAATATCCTAAGTCTTTTAAATCTTGTGCTTTTTGATGTTCTAGTTCTACTTCTTTTCTAATTTTATCTCTAACTTCATTTCTTTCTAATTGTTTAATTCTAAGTGTTTCGTCTAAGCTGATTTCTTTGTTGTTTCTTAAGTCATAGTTATATGTTTGTATTATTACTCTTTGGGCATTTGTGCCTTCTTTTATATTTGATTTTATTGCAAGTGATAAAATTCCGTCATGTACATTTGATACGTATTCTACTGTATATATAATATTTCTGTTTTCTGTTTCTAATACTTTTCTGGCTGTTTCTGCAAATATATCTTCTATTTCTTGATTATATTTGTTTACTACATCACTTCTAATGTTTATGTATGGAATTTGTACATTCATATCATAGTTGTTTAATTGTGTTTCTTTTTCATTGTATTTTGTATATACTAATTCTTTGCTTGCTTCTTGCTTTTTACTTGTATAGTCTACTTCTTCGCTGTCTAAATTGTTGTTGAAAATTTCGGTAAATCCTGCTTTTATTTCTTCTATTTGTTCTTCTGTTTTATTTCCAAATTTTCTTTCTTTTGTTGCTATTCCTATTAGTGATGCAATTTCAATTCTTGCATAAAATTGTACGTAAAACGCTATTATTACAGCTATTACGCATATTGATATTATTGATATGTATATTGTTAGACTTTTTTTACTTATTTTAAATTGATTTGGTAATTTTACATTCATAATTAATCCTCTTTTTTCAATTTTCTATATTATAACATTTTTTACTGATTTTTTCAATATTTTTCGTGTTACTAGTTAATGGTCCTTAATTTTTATTTTAAATTCCACTTTCAAGTTAGGTGGATTTTAATTTTGCACAAAAAAATGTTAAAATAATA
>CANBES010000037.1 GCA_947367845.1 uncultured Clostridium sp.
TATGGAGATATTACTGTAGAAATTATTATATTTATGAGCTTAATGTTTGTAGAGGCTTTATTTTATGATTATTTCTTTAGCAAAGATTCATCTCTTGCAAAGTTATTTGTTGATTAGAGTAATATAAATGAAAATAGCAGAGGTAAATCTGCTATTTCTTTATCTTTATAAATTGTAATTTCTCGAGATGATTATAACACAAAAGACAGATAATTAAAACTATCTGTCTTCTTAATTTTTAAAACTCTTATTTAACTCTTTTTACAATATAATCTTCTAATATATCTATTGTTTGATTAACACCTATTTTTGATGTATCAATACATAAATCATAATTATTTCTATCTCCCCAAGTTTGATTTGTAAAATGTTTATAATATTCTGCTCTTTCCCTATCTATTTGATTAATCTTCTTTTTAGCAATAGTAGAATTTAAGTTTTCAAATTTTATTTTTCTATTAACTTTAAATTCCATATCTGATGCATAAATAAATATTTTAATTACATTTTGACTATCTTTTAAAATATAATCAGAACATCTTCCAATAATAATAGAACTTTCGCCACTATTATATAAATCTTCTATAACTTTTGCTTGTTTTAAGAATAAGTTATCATCAGCACTAATAGGAGATAATTCGTCATTGTTTGAAAATACATAGTTTGTTGCAAATCCATACCAGAAACTTGATTTTTGTTTTTCGTCAATTTTTTCTAGCATTGCCATATCAATATTATAATTTTCTGAAACTTTTGCTAATAATTCATTATCATAACATTTTACATTTAATCTTTTTGCTAATTCTTGTCCGATATATTTTCCACCACTACCGAACTCTCTACCAATAGATATAACAAAATGGTTGTTTAGTTTTTCTATTGGTTTATTAACAGTAGCTTTATTTTCTTGTTCATCTTCTTTTGCTAATTTACTAATTTTTCTACATTCTATGCTTACAAATATAACTGTAACGATAACTGCTCCTATATCTGATACAGGTCCAGCCCACAACATTGTATATAAGTTTCCACATAGACCAAATATACATACTCCTGGAACAAGTAATATAACATCTCTCATTAAAGATAATGTCATTGCTTTATATGGTTTATCTATTGACTGCAAATAGATACAACTTGCTTTTTGAATACAACAAAGTAGTATTCCTCCTAGATAAATTCTAAAAGATAGACAAGCATATTCTTTATAAAATTCTAAATTATTTGCATGTCCTCCAAATAAGCTAACAATAAAGTTTGGTGCAAATTCAAACAATAACATTGATATAACACCAATTACGATATTAGCAATTATAATTATCTTATAAGTTTCTAATACTCTCTTATATTTCTTTGCTCCATAATTAAATCCTATTATTGGTTGTCCTCCAACTGCAACACCTAAACTAAATGCTAATACTATGGCAAATATTTTAAATACAATTCCTAATGCTCCTCCTGCGTCTGTTGCATTTTCTCCACCTATTGTTCCTACAACATTATTTGCTACAATAGTGATAATTGCAATAGATACTTGTGTAATAAAACTTGAAATTCCAAGTTTTAAAAGTTTTCCTAATACTTTTGTATCAATTTTAAAACTTTCTTTTTTTAGATTCATTAGTTTTGGTTTTCTAAAATATAAGGCACATAATAAAGCTGATACGATTTGTCCTGCTATTGTGGCAATAGCTGCTCCTTGCACTCCTAAATTAAATCCAAAAATAAGTATTGGATCAAAGATTAAGTTTATAACTGCTCCTACTATTGTTGAAATCATTGAATAACTAGGTGCTCCACTTGCACGAATTATGGATGCCATTGCTGAGGCAAACATATAGAAAGGTGTACCACATAAAATAATCTTATAATATTGTTCTGTAAATAATATACATCTTTCATCATATCCATTTACACCTAATAGTCCAAGAATTGGTTTTATAAAAATAAAACCTACAATAACTAAAATAATACTTAATAATATTACTGTAATAATTGCATTTCCTACACTTTTGTTGCTTGTTTTTTCATCTTTTGCTCCAAGAGAAATGCTAAATAAAGTTGCACAGCCATCGCCTATTAATTGTGCAATAGCCAATGCTACAACAGTAAATGGAAACACTAGAGTTGTTGCCATTATACCTGCTGTTCCTGCACCACTATTTCCAATAAATATTTGGTCAACTATATTGTAAAGGGCACTTACTAACATTGCAAGTACACAAGGAATTGAAAATTTAATTAGTAGTTTTTTTATTGGTGCATTTGTTAAATAAAAGTTTTCGTTCGATTCGTTCATAAATCTAATACCTCCCTTAAATTTTTAAGCAAAAAAATAACGTAGAAATCCTTTTTTGTCGGATTTCTACGCTTTGTTTTGCTGTCCATGACTTTTATATTATACAAAATTTTCTTTTATTTTGTCAAGAAAAAATTTTAATTTTTTTATTTTTTTGTTGTCGTATTTAAGTAAGCATCTGCTTCTTCTCTTGTTTTAAAAATAATGATATTTTTATTATTTTTGTATTCTTCTATTAATTTATATATTTCAGGCAATTTATTTTTAGGAAAATCAATAATATTCTGTCTAAATTCTTCATCAAAATTTTCTTCAACGAAAGGTAGATCTTCTCTTTTAGATCCTATACGAGATTCAGCTCCTAAAAGACAAACTTCTAATGGAAAATCTAATAGAAAAACCGTGTCACATTCTTTTAATCTTAATTCTAGTGTTCTTTGATAATTTCCATCTATAATCCAACTTTTTTCTTGAAAGATACTTTTCAGTTTTTCTTCAAATTCTTCTTTAGAAATATGTGTGCCATCCTTTTTATGATATAGCATATCTAAATGATATAATGGTAAATTTGTAATATCTTTTAATTTTTGTGAAAATACACTTTTCCCCGCTCCAGGACTTCCAATAACAATTACTTTTTCTATATATTCATTTATTGTGGCCATTTTACTGCTCCTTATCACATAATCTTAGTTATTTTAAATTTTACTAATAATTTCCTTCGTTCCATTCTCTTAATTTTTCTTCCAATAGCTTAAAATCAACAGTGTTTTTTATATAGATCAGTTTCATCTTGTCCTCCTTATGCAAAACAAGAGAAGAATATCACTTTGGATACCTTCTCTTTGATTTTAACTTTCTCATTTTAAAGGCTGTGAAACACCCGATTTATAACTTTCTCTATTATAAGGCTGTGAAACACCCGATTTATAACTTTCTCATTTTATACTGGTAGTGAAACACCACGATTTTCTTATATTTATTATACTATAGAATAATTAATATTGTCAATAAAATAATAAATATATATTATTTTATGCAAAAATCTAATTATTTATTATATTTTAATAAAATACAACGCATTCACTTATCTTTCTGAATCCAAATCATCCTATTTTTATTCTTAATTTTTCTTATTCTTTTTCATAAGCATAACTCTAAACTTCCTATAAGCAGGGAAAAGCTTTTTAAAAGCAAAATACATAAAAGGATTATATACTTTGTAAATCTCAGTAAACTCAATTAAATCAGGTTTAAAACCTTTTTTAAATCTATATAGACCTTCATTTCTATGTTCTAGGTCAACAGCACAAATACCCCTAAAATCATAAACATTACAATTATTCTCTTTAGCCCATTTAATATTTTCCCATTGTAATAAATATGTAGGCATCAAATTACGTTTTTCGTTTAAGCTTCCACCAAACATATACCATACTTTGTCTCCATACAAGAAATTATATGTAACAGCAATAGGTTGTCCTTCATAATCTGCAAATAATATTTTAACATGCTCTTCGCCCATCATATCATATAGCTCTTCAAAATATTGAACAGATGGAATTGGAAATTTATCTCTTTGTCCAGTAACTTCCATTATTTGTTGAAATTCTGCAATATCTTCTCTTTTCCCTTCTCTAATTGTAACACCTTTTTTAGTTGCTAGACGTATATTGTAACGTGTTTTTTGATGAAATGATGCAAATAATTCATCTTCTGTTTTATCTTTTAAGTTTAATCTAAAAACAATTCTAGGATGTGCAATTTCGTTTAAGTCTTTTACTTTTTCTACTATTTTGAACCCATTATTTTTAGCTATATTCTTGAATTCCATATCATCATTTGGTATATCAGGATCCATTTTTAACAAAAATGCTTTGTGTTTTTTTGCTACTTCTTCTGCTTTTTTTGTTAATTCTATAAATGTTGCTTCATCATGTATGTCACAAACTGGTCCTCTTGGTGAGTATACAATACTAGAATTTAATCCAGGTACTTTTCTTATTAGTAATAGCATTGAACCTTTTATCTTTTCATTTTCATCTCTTACTACTACTGTTTCATAATCCCATTCATCTTTTGTTTTTGCCCATCTTATTGATTGTGCAAAATGTCCTTTATAATGGCTTTTTACAAAGTCTTCATATTCTTTATCTATTTCATTTTCTTTTAAATTTTTTTCATTTATAGTACTTACGTTTTTCATTATTTTTTCTCCTATTTACATATTTTAATTTTATATTTTTACAATATTCGTTTTTATGCTTGTTTATATACTTTTAATTTAACTAATACTTTATGTATTTTATCACCTTTTGGTAAATCCTTAATTTCTTCTTCTGAGAATATTTTTAATGCTAATACTGCAACAACATATGCGATAATGGCACTTAATAATCCAACTATTATAGAAATCCTATGTGGAAGTATAAAGTCTAGCAAATAGTATATTCCATAAGATATAGCACTCATTATTGCTGATGCTAGTACTGGTTTTATAACAAATTTATTAAAGTCAAATTTTATTTTTGTCATTTTCTTTAATTTGATAAATCCTATAAAGAATGCTATAAACTGACATATTTGTGAGCTTACTGTTGCTCCTAGTATTCCTATTCCTTGTATTGGAATTATAACTATGTTCAGTATTGTTTTAACAATTACTCCCAGTATTAAGGCTATTACCGGTGTTTTGAAGTCTCCCAGTCCTTGTAATGCTCCATTTATGGTTTGTGCAAGTGTAGCAAATACTACTAAAAATGAAATTGATTGTAATATATTTGCACCTGATGCTGCATTTGGGAATACTAATTGTAATATTTCTTTTGCAAATACGCAAAGTCCAAATGCACAAGGCAATCCGATTAATATTGTTATTAGCAATGATAATTTTACTCTTTTTTCGATTGCTGCATCATCATTTTTTGCTTTTGCAGATGATAGCCCTGGTACTAGTGCTGTCGCAAATGCTACTGTAAACGATAATGGCAATGCCACCAATGTGTCAACTTTTCCTGCCAAAATTCCATACTGTTCTTTTGCTACTGCTTCTGTTGTTATTTTCTTTAATCCCCTTACCACTGTAATTGAGTCTATGTTTTTGTTTACTGATGATACTATTGAAGTTAGTGATATTGGTATTGATATTTTAAATATTGATGATATTATACTTTTTGTATTTTCATCTTTAAATTCTGATTTTGTTGTTTGTATTTCTTCATGAATTCCTTTTTTTCTAACTTTGTAGAATTTGTATATGTATATAAAACTTCCTATAACTGATATTGTTGTTGCAAAGTTTGCTCCTGCAGCCATTAAAGTTACATTGTTTGATGTTAAATGTGCAACAACTTCAACAGCTAATACTGTGAATACTGTTTTTAAAATTTGTTCTAATGCCTGTGAATCTCCAGTAGCTTTCATATTGCTTCTTGCGTTGAAATATCCCCTGATTACAGAAGACATTGCAACTAGCGCTATTGATGGAGATATACACATCAATGTAAGTTTTGCCTCTGGTATTTGTAATATTGTATTTGCTATAAAGTCAGCTCCGAAAAATAGTATTAAGCTTCCTATTGTTCCAATTACTGTAAGTAGCATAAATGCTACTTTAAATATCTTGTGTGCACCCTTGTAGTCTCCTAGAGATGTTCTTTCAGATACTAGTTTTGATATTGCATTTGGTATTCCTATTGATGATAGCAATAATAATAAAGCATATATTTGATAACCACTATTATATATTGCATTTCCTGTATCTCCAAATCCAGGTCTATTTGTTAAATATATTTTATAAACTAGTCCAAATATTTTTACTATTATTTGTGATATCATTAATGTCATTACACCTGACATAAACGTTTCTTTTCTACTTTTTGTTTTTTTCTTCATTTTTTGTATCATTCCTTTTATATTTATTCTGTAGTATTATCTATTCCTGTATCATTAGAAGAGATATTATCTGAGTCATTAGTTGTATTACTACTTAAATCAGTGTTGTTAGTTTTATTTGTGTTTGTGTTTTGTGTATTTGTAGTAGTATTTACATTGTTATTGGTATTCGTATTTGTGTTTGTACTTGTATTAGTTTTATTTGAAGTGTTATTATTTGTTTTTTGTGTGTCTCTTTCTGTTGAAGTTGTATTTGTGTTAGTTGTATTTGTAGTTGTTTCTCTTGTTGGAACTGGCTCTTTAGCATCTATGTCATCTGTTATCCCCTTAACAATTTCAGTTGTATTATTTTTAGGCTTAGTATCCACATTGTTGTTATCTAAAGATTGACCTTTGTGCTTATCACAAGTTTCTGTTGGCTTCGTAAATGGTAAAAAATATTCTACATACTTGTGTTGACAAGCAGTTGTTGCTCTTTTGCCTGTTTCAGCACATATTGTTATTCCTGCAACTGATGTTGGTTTTTCAAATGTTGCACCATTTAGTCCTGTGTGAACTCTAGACATTACATTTGCCCAAAGTAATCCAGCTGGATTTCTTTGATTAAAGTTTATACTTTCACTTATATCAAAGCCATACCATGTAACAGCTGTATAATATGGTGTGAAACCACAAAGCCATCTGTCGTAGTTTTCGTCTGTTGTTCCAGTTTTAGCAGCCACATCAACTCCTGTTATTTTGCAATAAGTTGCTGTTCCATTTTGACCTTGTACTGGCTCTGTTAGCATTTCTTTTAATATATATGCAGTCTCTTTTGAAAAGACTTGCCTGCTTTTTTGTTTTGCAATTATAATTGTTGTTCCGTTTTTTCTTTCTATTTTTGTATAAAATGTTGGCTCTATATATTTTCCATCATTTGCAATTGTTGCATAAGCCCCAGCCATCTGTAATGGGCTAATACCTTTCTCTAAACCTCCCAATGCCAATGGTAATCCATTATCTTTTTCTGTTAATGTCGTTATTCCCATCTTTTTCAAATAATTAATAGCTGTTCTAGATTTTAAATCCTCCATTATTTCTACAAATGGAATATTTTGAGAAGACTCTAAAGCTCTTCTTACAGTTATATCTCCTAAACTAATTTCATTATAGTTTGTTGGATGATAATTATTTGCAAAGTCCTTTTCTGTATCATCTAATATTGTTGCCCCTGTTATTACTTTTTTATCAATTGCAGGTGCTACAACTGCTATTGGTTTTATAGATGAACCAGTTTGTCTTACACTTTGAGTTGCTCTGTTAAATGGTCGTGCAGTTGTTTTCTTTCCAAGTCCACCTACACACCCTAGAACATTTCCGTGTTTTGTGGTCAATTATAACCATTGCCGCTTGCGAAGTATCTGTTCCATTTGAAGACTTTAAAACATATCTACTTTTTTCAAATTCTGTTACTATTTGATTTTGTATTTTTGTATTTTGAGTGCTACAAATTTTTAACCCCGCAGATTCAATATAGTTAGTTGCAAAAGTTTGAGAAATATTATATTTATTAGCTATTTCAGCTGTTATTTCTGGTATTAATGCATCTGTATGATAAGAATATATTCCGTCACTTGATGCCACTTCCCCTTTTTTGAATTTTAGTCCATTATCAACATTTGCAACTGCTTTTTCATATTGGTCTTCATTAGTTATATATCCTAATTCCTTCATCTTATATAATACTGTTTTTGTTCTTTTTGCAATCTTTTCTTCATTGTCATTATCATTGAATGGGTTATATGAATTTGGAGAATGATTTATTCCAGCTAAAAATGCACATTCTTCTAGTGTCAGGTCACTTGCAGATTTATTAAAATAATATTTAGCACCTGCTTCAACTCCATATATACTTGGTCCAACATAGATAACATTCAAATATGCTGATAAAATTTCGTCTTTTGAAAGGCAAGTTTCTAACTGCCATGCTTTCCACCATTCTTTTATTTTTCTTTGTATGCTATCAGTTGAGTCTCCAGTAAGATTTTTTACTAGTTGTTGGGTTATTGTACTTCCACCAAACGAAGATGAACCAAAATGTATTACATATGAGCCTATTGCAGATATTGTTCTTTTCATATCAACTCCATGATGTTTGTAATACCTTTCGTCCTCTATGGCTACATAAGCATTTTTTAGATTGTCTGGAATTTCATTACTTTCTATTGTAATTTTCTTTTTTTCGCTTCCTAGTTTTGCTATTGTAGTTCCGTCTGTATCTATAACTGCTGAATTTTCATTTAATATCATATCTTGTGCAAGTGATTTCCATGTATGTGTTGATATTCCTATTGAAATTCCTAAGTATAGAATTGTTATTAATATTATTACAAGCAATATTTTTTTGAATTTCTTCCCCGCTTTTTGCTTTGTTTCTTGTATGTTTTCTTCTATTTTTTTCTTGCGTTTCATTTCTTTTATTGCTTTGGGTTCTATATCTTTTTCTTTTTTTCTTCTTGCCTTAAAATGCATTTTATCACTTTCCTTCTTTTAATGCAATAATAGTATAACATATATAATCATTTGAGGCAATAAAAAAGTAGTATAATTCTATACTACTTTTTTAGGTTTTCATTATATAATTTTTCTAGCTCCTCACCTGACAATTCCCTTTTAATAATTAGTGCTTTTCGCACTTCTATGTACTGCTCTTTGTGTTCTAATATAGTCTTTTGAGCTAGCTCTCGCGCTTCTTTCAAAACTCTATTTTTTGCTGATTCTAAAAAATACTTTCTTAAATGTTTTGACCATTTTTGGCATACACTACAGATTTTATGAGATGTAAAGCAATATTCTGGAGCGATTTTATTAGCAAGTTTTAGTGCTTTCTTCACGTCCCCTCTATATCCTAGTTCATTGCAGCTTTTAATAAATTTTTTTGTTAAAAACATTTCTTCTGCTACTTTTCCTGCCAATAGAACTGCCATTTCATTCACATAATCTTTTTTTAGCTTTTCTATGTTAAGCATTTCTTCAGATACATGTTGCCCTAGTGTTTCATAGTTTGCACTAGGTAGTGTTGTTAGCAATATACTATTTCTATAATTTACTAAAGCTCTACTCACAATGTAGTGTCCTGTCTCGTGTGTTGCAACCAGTAATATTAAGCGTTCTCTCTGTTCCCGAATAGCTTCTTTTGTTAATACTTCTGATGTCGTTTCATTCGTAAGCATATGAAAACCTCCTTATTTGTTTGATAGAGTTTATTATATATCTTTTATTGTTTTATGTCAAGTTTTAAACAAGATTTTCCTGTCTCTATTTACACCAAAGTGCTACTCGGCTACGAGTACGCTACGAAAGCCATAATTCTGACCGGCATACCCAGTAGTGTCACCCAAGCCGCACTAGCCCGACACGTGCTGTACTATACCAACCCCCACCACGAGGGAAGAAAACTTCGCCAGCTACATCGTCGTTTTCTAGTTCTTGCCCAAACCACGCATTAGTTTCACCAACATTACTTGAAACTTCATAAATTGCGCCTCCAAATATTTTACTAAATCCTGGATATGCTGAGTTAAAATCTTTATAGTCTGTTGTTGTTGGATTATATGGATAT
>CANBES010000038.1 GCA_947367845.1 uncultured Clostridium sp.
AATATTTTTCTTTATCTAAATTATTTCCACTTTTGCAAATAGTATTCCTACCTATTCACTTTTCTAACAAAGATATTAAATTTTCAAGGTTCTTTTCTTTACTATTTACAAAAAATAGACTTAATTTTCATTATTATTTTATCTATAATTATGTAATTAGTCAATATATTTTACGGAATTTTTTTCCTATTTATTTATACTATTTTGAAGTTACTTTGTAAATTTACGTTTCCATACGTTTCGGACTTTTTTGCTGAAATCACTTGATTTTTCGCCATTTCTATGTTAAAATTGTTATGTATTATAAAAAAAGAGAGGTGAAAACTTAAAGGAAACTTTAAGGAATAAAATGAGAACAAGAGAAAGACAAACAAATTTTATAGATTTATTTAAATCTTTTTGGATGCCTGATGAAACTGAAACTTCATTTGAAGAAGAAATCGAAACAAGCTCTGTTGGGTTATCTGAAGAAGATAAAAAAATATTAAAAGAAACATCATCACATATAAAAAGTTTAGAAAAAGAATTATATACTCATCGTGTTGAAAAATCAAAAAGAAAATCTAGTAAAACTAAAATGGAGCAAAATGAAATTGCATCAAATAAATCTATAAGCTCCAATGAAAAATCTTTTTTAGCTAATAAAAGCGATAAGGATTTTGGAGAAAGAGAATAAAATACAGGAAATTTTTAATTTCTTGTATTTTTATCTTGACAAATGGTAAAACTACCGTTATAATAGATATCGTCAGTTAAATATGGCGAAGTAGCTCAGTTGGCTAGAGCATTCGGTTCATACCCGAAGGGTCATGTGTTCGAATCACATCTTCGCTACCAAAAAAAGCTCATAAAGAGCTTTTTTATTTTTGAGCATATACCTAAAAAAGCTATATCAAAAAACAAATGAAAATTAAAATTTGACATATAATAAAATATGTGCTATTATATATTTAGCTAGCAAACAAATCATTCAAAGATATATGAACAAAAAAAAGACTAGAAGCCTACCAAAGCATTTCTAGTCTTTTTCTTATGCCTACTTACTTAAATGTTTTATTATGTAATAAATCAAAATAAGTTTCAGCAAATCTAACAAATCATTCATTGATATAATGAACCTCCTTTCTACCTTTTGAGAGAAAGGCATATTTAGTATATAGCAGTTTGACGAGTTTGTCAATAAATTCATTTTTTTATAACTAGATAGTTTATATTTGAATAATATTTTCTTCACCATAGAAAAAAGCTCATAAAGAGCTTTTTTATTTTACATATTCATTTAATGGTTTAACTTTATAATCTAAATCCCCCATTTGTTCAGTTGGAACATAACCAGGTCTAGCATTTATAACATCAGGAATTCTATTTACAACAGTTGCACAAGTAAGTTCCACTGTTGCTGGTCTATTAATTATCAATGTTGTTTCAGGTTCACCAATTACTGTCCATTCATTTTTATCAAAATCGCTTTCTGAATATACTTTTCCAATACATTCGCTTTCAATTGTAATTCCTTCATTAGTTTCTGTTGTAACAACAGCGCTCATACCTGTTGCATCTCCTGCTTTTACAGTCATACCTAATGTACTTGAATATATATCTTCTGTATGTGTTTGTGGTACAGTTTTTTGTGTTTGAGATTTTACTGTTAATCCTAGCTTTTCACATAACCAACCATTTACATTCCACATATATGATGGTAAATATTCTCCTTTTTCAATTATAGCTTGTCTTTCTTCATCTGATATTTTATCTACTGATGCAACTTGTTTATCAAATTCTTCTAATGTAAGACCTGCACCATGTGCTTGTGCTAACGCTATTCCATAGTCTTCTACATTGTAACTTGAACTTCCTTTTATTTTTTTGATTGTTTGTGTTGAACCTGCGATACTAGATATTAATTGTCCCCAATATATGTCTTGATATCCGCTTCCTGTTATTGTACAGCCAGTTTGTTTTGCCATATCATCTATTTTCTTAGTTACTTGTGGGTTAGAGTTTGCTGGGTAAAATGCTTCTTCACAAGTTGTTATTGCATTTACTCCTAGTTTTGCACACAACATTAATGCATCTTCTACATCATTTATTAAACTCATTGTTGTTACAATTGCAATATCTGGTTTAGTTTCTTGCATCATTTTTTCTGCATCTTCTAAACCTACTACCTTTACACCTTTGTTTTCTGTACCCATTATTTCTCCAATGTCTTTACCTATAACTGCTGGATTTACATCAATTGCCCCTACTATTTCTGCCCCTTTTTCATATACATATCTCATTGTATATACACTCATTTTGCCTGCTCCATATTGAACTACTTTGATTTTTCTATCCACAAAAATCACTCCTTTCACTCTTCTTAAATTATATACTTATTTTTACTTTTTATACAAGCCTTTTTTTAATTTTTTAGGTGTTTTTAAGGTCTGTCCCCAAAAACACCTAAAAAGTCTTCCAGTAAATTTGCACATCTTTTAGATGCTAGTTTTAAGTTTTGGTCAAATGTGTTGGCATTTTTTCCGTCAGGAGTATCAGAAACGCTTCTAATAACTATAAATGGAATTCCATTTAAATATGCAACTTGAGCTATTGCTCCACATTCCATGTCAACAACATCAGCATCAAATTTTGCTCTTATTTTGTTTTTCATTGCTATGTCTTCGCAAAATATGTCTCCTGTTGCTACAACTCCTAATTTGATTTGATATTGTCTTTCTGGCCCATTTTCTACAGTTTCTTTTATTTTTTCAACTAATTTCTTGTCACATTTTATGCTGTTTCCTACTCCTGTTATATATCCTTTGCTATGCCCAAATGCAGTTATGTCGAAGTCATGTTGTACAACTTCTTTTCCTATTATTACATCTCCTATTTGTAACATATCATTTACACTTCCTGCTGAGCCTACATTTACAATGTATTCTAAGTCGAATTTATCTACCATTACTTGTGTTGTTCTTGCTGAGTGTACTTTTCCTACTCCACTTTTTACTAATATACATTCTTTTTTTCCTATTTTTCCTATTGTAAATATTAAATTATATATTTGCTTAGTTTGAATATTTTTCATTTTTTTTTCAACTGCTTCGAATTCTTCGTCCATAGCTACTACTATTCCTACTTTTTTCATACTAATCTTTGTTCCTTTCTCTTTAAATTATTTCAATTGTATTATACTTTAAAAATTTTCTTTACACAAGTACTTGTAACATTTTGTTTTTTAGTATAATATAATGATACAAATTGGAATTTGCAAATATAAATTTAAAGGAAAGGAGTTTGTTTTAGTTTAAGCGCCAGTACATCAATTTGATGTTGACGAGGTCTAGGGTTATCGAATTTTCGGCGGATACTCTAGTGGCTATGCTTGAAGTCATAAGTATTATTACAAAAAGCAATAGCAATATTGCAACAAAATTTAATACATACAAGCTTTGCACAATTTCAATTCCAAACATGTTCAAGGAACGTTTATTTTAGTTGCCTTGAAAAAGAAAGGAATAAATATTATGTGTGGAATTGTAGGATACATAGGAAACAAAAAAGCTAGTCCTATTCTTATTAATGGACTTTTAAAATTGGAATATCGTGGCTATGACTCAGCTGGTATTTCAACTATTGAAAAAACAGGTCTTTCTACTATGAAAGATAAAGGAAGAGTTAAAAATTTATATAATCTTCCAGGAATTGATAATTTGGAAGGAACAATTGGTATTGCTCATACAAGGTGGGCAACACATGGAAAACCATCAATGGAAAATGCTCATCCACATATGGACAATTCAAAAACTTTTAGTGTTGTTCATAATGGTATAGTTGAGAATTTTAACGAATTGAAAAAACTTTTAATTGATAATGGTTATACTTTCTATTCTCAAACAGATACTGAGATTATACCAAATTTGATTGATTACTATTATAAGAAAGAAACTAATAATGATAATTTTAAATTTTTAAGAGCTGTAAAAAATGCTTGTAACACTTTAAAAGGAAGTTTTGCTTTAGAAATTATTTGTAAAGATTATCCTGATAATATGATAGTTGTAAGAAAGGATAGCCCTCTTGTTATAGGGAAAGGAAATGGAGAAAATTATATTTCTTCTGATATTCCTGCTATGCTTTCATATACAAAAGATTTTTATTTGTTAAATGATTTAGAATATGTTGTTTTATCAAGAGATAATGCAAAATTCTATAATGACAATTTAGAAACAATAGAAAAAGAAGTAAAATCAATTGATTGGGATGCTAATAGTAGCGAAAAAGGTGATTTTGAAGATTATATGCTAAAAGAAATTTACGAACAGCCAAAAGCTATTAGAGAAACAATAGGCTCTAGAATAAATAAGAACTCAAAATGTGAATTTGAAGAACTAAACTTTACCAAAGAATATTTACAAGGATTAAATAAAATTTACTTTGTAGCTTGTGGTACAGCAATGCACGTTGGATTAGCTGGTAAAGATATGATAGAAAAACTTTGTAAAATACCAACAGAAGTTGATATCGCTTCTGAATTTAGATATAGAGACCCTTTAATAGATGATAAAACATTGTGCATCTTTATATCTCAATCAGGAGAAACTGCAGATACATTAGCAGCATTAAAACTATCTAAAGAATGCGGAGCTAAAACACTTGCTATTACTAATGTTCTAGGAAGTTCAATAACTAGAGAAGCTGATTACTCAATATACACTCACGCAGGACCTGAAATTGCAGTGGCATCAACAAAAGCATATACATCTCAAGTTGTATTAGTTGCAATGCTTGCAATCTATTTTGCTGAAACCCTAGATTTATCTACTGAAAAAATATCAGCTTTAAAAGAAGAATTGCTTGTATTACCTAAAAAAATAGAAAAAACATTAGAAACATCAACTGAAATAAAGGTTTTTGCAAAGAGAATATATAAAGAAAAAGACATCTTCTTCTTAGGAAGAGGAATTGACGAAACAGTAGCAAAAGAAGCCTCTTTGAAACTAAAAGAGATCTCTTACATTCACTCAGACAGCTACCCTGCTGGCGAATTAAAACATGGTCCAATTGCTTTAATTGAAAACAACGTTACAGTTATAAGCATAATAACCGACCCAAAACTTGTAAAGAAAACAGTAAGTAATATCCAAGAAGTAATTTCAAGAGGTGCAAAAACATTGGTTATTACAAACCAAGATGTTGACACTGACATGTTTGATATGGTTATACATATTCCAGAAACATGTACATTTGTATCACCAATTTTATCTATAATACCTTTGCAGTTGTTGGCTTATTATACATCAAAAGAAAAAGGCTTAGACGTAGATAAACCAAGAAACTTAGCAAAATCAGTAACAGTAGAATAATTGAAGCGTGCCAACGGGGACGGACCTTCTTGGCAGGAATCTGCCAAAAAGGTCCGTCCCCGTTGGCACGTTGAAAATTTTTAGCAAAGTAAGAGCTTGACTATTACTAAACATACTGCTCCCGGTAATCCTAATAGTCCGAATGACTATACTTGTAAAAAAGTTTAGTCCTATATGAAATCCAAATGCCCCACCAACTAAATTAATTATATAAATAGTAATTCCACCAATTATAGAATTTAAAACCAATTTCAATATTTTTCTTATTGGCACTATAAAAATTCTACCAAATATAAAAATAAAGCAAATACAAGCAAGATATGTAATCATATTATAATCCATTTTACCAACTCCAAACAAAAAAATGATAATAATTTCTTATTACCATTTCTATGTTAATTTTTGGACAAATATTACTATCCTTTTTCCTTTAAATTTATATTTAATTCGTGTCTAAGTTGTTTAACTAACTTTTCTAACTTATCTAACTTATCTAGCTTATCCAGCTTCTTCCCCGTCTTCTATAAACGAGAATTTTTGATTATTTATCATATCCACTTCAATTCCTTTTGCTTTTGCTAATTTTATCAAATAATCCAATTTGGCTTGTGTTGCTTTTATTTGATATGAGTAGTAATCTACTAATCCGTCTTTTGCATATTCAAAATTTCTATTGTTTGCTTTTAGTTCTTCTCTTGTTTTTATTATTGTTCTTATTAATTCTATTTCTCTTCCGTGTTTCAGTAATTTCTGGAACTTTTTGTTCTCTTATATATCCGTCTTGCATAAAATTTCCCCTTTATACATTTTTTCTTTTTATTATATTCATAAAAAAGTTTTTTATTCAATTATTTTCGCCAAACTACTTGTTTTTTTGGCGATTTTATAGGATAATATATATGTATGATTTTATTTAGCGAAAGGATTTTTTAAATGAAATATATTGATAAATTTTTAAAAAAATTAAACACAGATCGAAATACTTTTGTAACATATGTATTGACTTTGGTATCTGTATATTTAGCAGTAGATAGATTAGTAGAAATGTTATTTATGATTTTTACTGGAGTATCTCATTCATATTGGGGGCCAATTGCATATACCTTCGCCCTAGCTTGTCCTATTTTTGCATTTGTATTTTCAGGACCATCAAAGTTCTCAACGTCAAAAGCAAAAAAGGTTACATTATTTTATATATATGTAATAGGGTTATATATAATTGCAATTTCAATGTTTACACAATGGCTTAATATGGGTGCTTGGTTATTAATATTATCAGTTCCAAATTATATTGAATTGATTACCGATTTTTCTGAATTAGTAACACCTGCTATGGTTAGTATTTCTTTATACTTACCACTTGCAACAATATTCCCAATGTTTAAATGGTTATTCTTTAAAGTTAATGATAATAAAGACCATGTACGTTCTATTTGGGATTATGCTGGAATTAGTTTAGCGCCACCAAGTGAGAGCAGTGGACCATATTCTTGTGAAGTTTATGTATGCTATGACTTCGAAACTAGCAAAACAATAACTATGCCAGAAGCTTCAAGATATCAATCATTATTTGTTTGTGGTGGTTCTGGTTCTGGAAAAACTTCATTGGTGTATGAGCCATTAATCGCAAGAGATTTTGAAAGAAAATACTTCTTTAAAGAAGCATCAAAAGAAATGGGATTTACTGCTTTAAAAACACATATAGCAGTTTTAAATGCCCCTTACAATAACGAATATTTAAATAAAAACTTTAATTTAAATATGTTACAACCTGCTGAAGGTAGAGAATCTGTCTACAAAGCATATATGAAGAAAATGATATTACATAGTATGGGTTCAGAAATAACTTATAAGAACTTAGGTTTAACACTTATGGCACCTGATTACGAAGTAATTAGTCATATGATATCTGTATGTAATAACTATGATATCTCTTATAACATTATTGACCCTTCTAACTCAAATTCAATTGGTTTAAACCCTTTTGTTTATGAAGATACATTTAAAATAGCAATAACAATTTCTTCTGTTATAAAAGCTATGTACAATACTACACATTCTGATGTTGACGAAGCTTACAAAGAAGATATAGTTATGCAAGCACTTGAAAATGTTGCTATTTTGCTTAAAGAAATGTACCCTAGAATGAATGAAGGTAAACTTCCTAATATGGAAGATATGCTTAAAATGTTTACAAATTTTGAACTAGTTGAAAAAATGTGTAAAATCTTAGAACTTAACGAAGAGCTAAAAGAAAAATATAGCATATTATTAGCATATTTTAAAAAGAACTTTTATCAAAATGCACCTGGAAAATCAAACATTGAAAAATACATATCTTCTGTTGTTAGCCAATTAGACAACTTACTAAGAATTCCGGGAATTAAAGGTATTTTATGTAATAGAACTAACAATTTAGATTTTGATAAAATGCTTGCAAACTCTGAAGTCAACTTCGTTTGTACAAGACGTGGTGATTTAGGTGCTGCTGGACATAAAGCTTTTGGATTATTCTTCTTAATAGCTATGCAAAATGCAGTTCTACGTAGACCTGGAATTGAAAATTCAAGAGTTCCCCACTTCTTATATATAGATGAATTTGCTGATTTCATTTGCAAAGAGACTGAAGCTATATTTACAATGTATAGAAAATATAAAGTTGGTACAGTTATATCAACACAAAACTTACAACAGTTAGAAACACCTACTTTGGATGCCAACTATAAAAATACTATTTTAGCCAACTGTGCTAGTAAAATATTTACTGGAAATGGTGCCTATGACGAATTACAGTGGTGGTCAGGAGAATTTGGAACAAAAAGAGAATGGACATATTCAAACTCTATGGATATGGAGAAATTGGAATATAGTAAAAACTATGGTGGTGTAAAATGGGAATTTGTTTCTCACTTTAAAGCTGGAAAACTTCAAAATTTAGGTACAAAAGATTGTGCTTATAAAATAAGAGGTTCTGGTGGAAAACCTATGATAGGTCTTGGTAGATTATGCTACTTAGAATCTAAATATAAAGAGCCACACAAATCTAAAACTTATAATTTCGAAAGATATTTGAATGGATTTAACTCAAGTAATTCTGATGATAATAAGAGTTCTTCAAATAAATTTGATTTTAGACATGTAGATTTTACTGATGATAGAAATGAAATTGACCCAGTTCAAATTGATAATACTGATTCTAAGTATTCATTTGATAGTGATGAAGCAATTGTTTCTAATTTGAGGAAAAAACCAAAACTAAATTAATTAGAATAATATTTTTCAAGAAAACATGGAGTAGATATTTATTTATCTACTCCTAATTATATTCTTTGAATATATTATGCCATTTTTAGTTTTTGTAATTCTTTTTCGTCTATTTTTGTTATATCCATTATATCTTTATCACTCATTTGCTTTTGTATCATTTCTTTTGCCATTTGTTTTATTGCTTTCGCTATTCCTAATTTTTCTCCTCGTCTTTCTCCAATCTTTTCTCCTTCTTCTCTTCCTTCTCGCTTTTCATCTTCTAACCATTCAATAAAATATTTTTCAAATCTCATCTCTGTATTTGCTCCTTCTTCTATTTTTTT
>CANBES010000039.1 GCA_947367845.1 uncultured Clostridium sp.
AATAATTTATTTAATTATGGATTAAAAGATGGAATAACAAAAACAATCGATGATGCAATAGACTTAGGAAAAAGTGCTGTTGGAATGGTTACAGGTAATTTTGAAAATGTTGCACAAATGCAGAGTGTTGTTAAATCAGGGGGATTAATAGACGGAGTATCTTCATTAATTGATACTGTTTTAAATAAAGTAAAATATTCAGGGGCACTCGATAATAATGTTATTAATATTATAAAGCAAGGAAAAAATTTGATATTAAATAATGTAGAAAGCAATATTGAAAGAAATTTCAATAAACAATATGAAGCGATAGAAAATATGGACAAGTATATTAATAAATGGAAAGATTACTATCAAAATCAAGATTTCAATGGTATGGAAAAGGAATATAAAAAATTGGAAAAGCAAATAAAAGATATTGCGCCAATAGAAAAAACAATTAATGAAGCTAAGACAATAGAAGTGTTGCATAATTTAATAAAAAATAATGGACAAAATTTTGATTTAAGTAGTGAAGAGTTAGAATTGGCTGAAAAATTAAAATAAGCCGTTAAAATGTTGAATTCCCTAAACTTTTTAATGATTTTTATGTGTTTTTGCTTGCATATTTTGGAAGGGTTTAGTATAATACAAGTGTAGAAAATAAAGGAAAAGAGGGAATAAAATGGAAGATAGACCACAAGAAAGAAATGACGGAAAAATAATCGAAAGAGACATCGAAAAAGAAATGAGAACAGCCTATATTGACTATGCAATGAGTGTTATAGTTTCTCGTGCGCTTCCTGATGTAAGAGACGGTTTAAAACCAGTTCATAGGAGAATTCTTTATGCTATGCATGAAGATGGAATTACTGCGGACAAGCCATATAGAAAATGTGCCAATACAGTTGGTTCAGTTCTTGGTAGATACCATCCACATGGAGACAGTTCAGTATATGATGCTATGGTAAGAATGGCACAAGATTTCTCTATGAGATATATGTTGATTGATGGACATGGAAATTTTGGTTCTGTTGATGGCGACGGAGCTGCGGCAATGAGGTATACAGAAGCAAGAATGTCTAAAATTTCTCAATATATGTTAACAGATATTGAAAAGAATACAGTAAATTTTATGCCAAACTATGATGATAGATTACAAGAACCAACAGTTTTACCAGCAAGAATACCTGCATTATTAGTAAATGGGTCTTCAGGAATTGCAGTTGGAATGGCAACAAATATACCACCACATAATCTAACAGAAGTAATTGACGGAATTATAAAGATAATTGACGAAGACGAAGTAACAGATGAAGATTTAATGAGTGTTATAAAAGGACCAGACTTTCCAACAGAAGGAATTATTTTAGGGATTGAAGGAATTAAACAAGCATATAAAACTGGTAGAGGTAAAATAACGTTAAGAGCAGAAACAGATATAGAAGAAATGAGTGGAAATAGACAAAGGATTATTGTTTCTTCATTACCATATCAAGTTAATAAAGCTAACCTAATTAAAGCGATATCAGACCTTTCAAAAGAGAAAAAAGTAGAAGGGATTTCTGAATGTAGAGATGAATCAGATAGAAAAGATAAAGTAAGAGTTGTTATAGAATTAAAGAGAGACGCGAATGCACAAGTTGTATTAAATCAACTATTTAAACATACTCAAATGCAAACAACTTTTGGAATTATAATGTTAGCACTAGTAAATGGTGAACCAAAAATATTAACATTAAGACAATGTTTAGATTGTTACATAGACCACAGAAAAGATGTTATATTAAGAAGAACACAATTTGACTTAGATAAAGCATTAGCTAGAGCTCATATATTAGAAGGATTGAAAATAGCTCTTGATTATATAGACGAAGTAATTCAAATAATTCGTTCTTCATATGATGATGCAAAAGAAAGATTAATGGAAAGATTTGGTCTTTCAGATATACAAGCACAAGCAATATTAGATATGAGATTAAAAACATTATCTGGATTGCAACGTGAAAAGATTGAAGAAGAATATAGACAATTAATGGAATTAATTGAACACTTAAGAGCAATTTTAAATAGCGAAAGATTAGTTTTTGATATTATCAAAGAAGAATTATTAGAAATAAAAGATAAATTTGGAGATGATAGAAAAACTAAGATAGTAGCAGCCGAAGGAGAAATAGACTTAGAGGATTTAATTAAAGAAGAGCAATGCGTTGTAGCCTTAACACATTTTGGATATATTAAGAGAATGCCAATAGATACATATAGAAGCCAAAGAAGAGGTGGAAAAGGCATTACAGGAATTGCAACTCGTGAAGAAGATTTTGTTAAACAAATATTTACAGCTTCAACACATGATACAATACTATTCTTTACAAATAAGGGAAAACTTTATAAATTAAGAGGATATGAAATACCAGAAGCAGGAAGAACTGCAAAAGGTACAGCTATTGTTAATTTATTAAGTCTAGATCCAGGAGAGAAAGTATCTGCAGTTATCCCAATTCAAAATTTTGCAGAAGGAAAATATCTACTTATGGCAACAAAGAATGGTCTAATTAAGAAAACAGCATTAAAAGAATATGATACAGCAAGAAAAACTGGACTACAAGGAATTACTTTAAAAGATGAAGATGAACTTATTGGAGTTAGATTGACAGACGGAGAAGATAATGTAGTTCTTGTTACTAGAAATGGATTGTGTATTACGTTTGATGAAAAAGACGTTAGACCAATTGGCAGAGTTTCACAAGGTGTTATTGGAATTCGTTTAGATGATGACGATGAAGTAATTGGAATGGAATCAGTAATTGCTGGTGGAAAAGCAACATTACTTGCTATTACGGAAAACGGATTTGGAAAAAGAACAGAACTTGATGAATATAGAGTACAAAAAAGAGGTGGAAGAGGAGTAATTACTTATAAAATCACACCAAAAACAGGAAAATTAGTTGGAGTTAGAATAGCGACAGAAGATGATGATGTTATGCTAATTACAGACACTGGAACAATTATAAGATTAAAAGTAAAAGAAGTAAGTATTTTAGGAAGATCAACACAAGGTGTTACTTTAATGAGAACTAATGATGGTGGAAAAGTTGTAAGCATTGAAACTTTAACACCAGATATGGAAGAAAAATAGAATATAAAAAAGAATTGAATTTGCAGTAAAATGTGAAATTCAATTCTTTTTTTATATAGTTATTTTTATTTTTTAAATCTTAAATCTTCTCCAAAGAAATAATAAATATCATAATAACCAACAATTCTAGAACCGATACGCTCTTCATAATGATTGAAAATATCATTAATATTTAGATTAGTAGAAATAATAGTCTTAGTAACTTTATTATTCAAATTTAAAAGTCTAGCATTTAGTATAGTAAAAAGTTCACTAAGTTTCATACTATTTAGACTTTCAGTTCCTAAATCATCAATAATAAGTAAGTCTGCTTCTAATACAGATTTATAAAAATTATTCTCTGTATTTTTTTGTTTACTCATCTTATAATCTATTACGCTTTCAAGCAAAACAGGAGCCGTCTGATAAAGTACAGTTTTTCCTTTTTTTAGTAATTCACCGGCAATGCAGTTTGACATAAACGTCTTACCGTAAACCTGTATTACCTACAAATAAAAGATTTTTCTGATTAATATCGTCAAAATTTTCAACGAATTGTATACATTTATTTCTTATATTAGAAATGTTGGTTCGTGGTGATATATTGAAATTATATTTTGCAATATCAACTTCATTTGAAAATATATCTTCATTAAAATTATTAAAATTCTCTTTTTCTAAATTTGATATATTTGATTTATTAAAAGAATCGTTTAGTAATTTTTGCTTTAGACAATTGCACATTGTTGTTCTATAATCTTCTGACATAATGTATCCAGTGTCATTACATAATTTACATTCATAAGAAGGGTTTAAATAATTTTCTGGTAAGTCTAAAGCAGATAAAATTTCTTGTTTTTCTTGTTTTAATTTTTCTGCTTTTTGTTGTAATTCAGCATATGAAAAGCTACTATCATTTAATATATTTTTTGCAGTTGAGATAGCAAAATGGTTTAATTCATTTTCTATTTCTTTTAATTTTGGAATTTTTTCATAAAGTTCTTCTTTTCTTTTTTCTGCTTGATATTCTGCTTTTATTTTTTTTTGTTCGTATTCTTTTAATAAAGAATTTAAAACTTCATTAGCCATTTAATTCTCCCCATTTTCTACGGTATTGTTTGCATATAGAAAATCTAAGTTTGTGTATTGTCTTTGTTCGTAGTTAGCTTTGCTTACTTGCGATTTTAAGTCTTTGGTATTTTTTTCTTGTTTTTTTCTTTGTTCTACAAAAGCAGTTATTTCAGAAGGTGTTTTTAAATTTCTATCATGCCAATCTGTTATTATATTGTTAATATATTCAAATGTTGGATTTTGCTTAAATGTTGTTCTTTTTAATGCTATTTCAATAATTGACATATCATATCCAAAGTTTATAATCCAGTTTTCTATATATGCTTCTTCATATTGTGTAAGACCATTATATTTTCCAAGTTTTTTTGCAATGGATTTTTTGATTTTGTTTAGGGTTTCTTGTTTTTCATAGTATTTATCTAAATCGCTCCATGTTTTAACTTTGTTTGCTGCCCAAGCGTCTGCTACTGTTTGGATGTAGTTTCTGTGTAGTGCACTACGTTTGTAGCAGTAATCAAATAAAGCAATCATAACTTGTTCATCAAAGTTGTATTTTCTAAACCATAGGTCAATGTCGTTATACCAAGAAGGTCCCATAATTCCTTGGAAATACATATTGTTTATGTGTTCTATTGCTTTTGCGTTAGATTTATTTTTTGATGTTTGTTCTATTTTTTCTTTTGACATAGTTAAATTAGGTGTATATAAATTATGAAGTGTTTGTTCTTGTAAATCTACGATTATATATCCGGTTGTTTTTTTAGTAACTAGCTTTTGTTCTTCTAAAAATTTCATTCCGTCGTTAATTGATTTTAATGGTATGTTTAATTTTTTTGACAAATCTGTTAGTTTGATGTCTTTTCCGTATTTTGATAAGAATATGATATACATATATATTTTTAAGTAATCGCCTGGTAGTTCAGATAGATGTTCCGAGAAAAATATGTCTGGTATCATTGTTTCTGAAAATAATAGTGATTTGTCGTTTTGTTCTAACTTCATAATAATCTCTCCTAAAAAGTAATGTTGTAATTCAGATTATATCTTTTTTAGACAAAAAATTCAAGATAAAATGACTAAAAGTTTTGCTTTAATTTTTGAAACTAATTTATACATATAATTTAAAGTGTCTTTTTGTGCTTCGAATAAAATAATAATTTAGATTTAAATATAAATTTAAACATATACTTAAAAACAACAACAATATTTTCGCCATTGAAACCAACAAAACTAAAAAGAAACAAAGGAAAGCAAAGAGAAATAAAAACAACAACTTTAATATTTATATTTTTAAACAAAACGCTTACCAAAAGAAAAACAAAGGCATACCAAACAACATTAGCAGTAGCAGTTGAATAATCAATAATCCCAAGTAGTTTATTTTTAAAATCATAATTTTGTGGAAAAATAAATTTCATAAAATCTCCTTTCCGAAAAATGTTAATGCTTAATAAAGTTATTCACAGCTTGTGAAGCATCTGTGGAAACTCCACCAATAAATTCACGCACAAATGAATTTGCTTTTATTAAAGAATATATTCCACCAACATAAATGAATTTGTTGAGTAAATTTGCAGAAGAAAAATCCAACGAGAATAAAATTAAAAGTACAAGAGAGACAATTATTTGAATAAATAATAAAGAAAATAAATTTTTTAGCCAAGATTTGAAGAACCAATTAGTAGAGTTTAGGGTCAAAGATAATAGGGCAAAAGGTGATAACAGAACAAATACTTTTATTGTTATGTATCTAATTGAATAAGATAAAACTAAACTTAAGAGTGAAAGGCTCAGGGTGCTTTTTATTAGGCCATCTATCGAAAATATATTTATTGAATTTGTGTTAATTGACATACTTGTATTTATTGTAGATATCAATTCGGAAAAACAGATATTTTTTCCAAAGAGATTTTCTCCTAAATTTCGAATTGCAAGAGATATATTAAAATTTAAATCAAGGAACATCTGAATTATGAAGAATGAAAAATTCATACAAATTCCAAATAAAATCATTTTTATTATAAAGCTAAATGGATGTTCTACATTTTGATATGTTAAATGAGACATAAGGTAACGGATAGCATAGTATAGTAGAAATCCGAGTAATAGAGAATTGGCAATTAATAATATACCATTTGATGCAGATGTTCCAAAAATTTTTTCAAAATTTTTATCTGTTAGAATGTCAGAGCTAATAAATGTGATATCATCTAATACAGAGTATAGATTATTATCAATAGATGATAATATATTTTCGAAGATTGTGTTAATCGTGTCAATTATTGTTTGTGTAATATTTGCTGTGTTTTCCAAAGTAACCTCCTAACTTACTAATGATTTGATGGCAGATAAAATTAAGTCAATTGCAAGGATAAATGCATATGAAAAAAGTGAACCTTTTATAATTCTTTTACCTGTTCGTATTTTTTCTTCATCGCCAAAACTGAATTTTTTCATAAAAACGCCACTACCAACGGCAACAGCTGCTGCTGGGGTTGAGAGTTTTAATATCCAGCTTTCTATGCTTTCAAAAGCTGAGTTTATTTTTGTTACAATTTGTGGATCACCCCAAGCAGAGAATACAGTGCTTGATAGGCAAAGCAAAAAAATAAATGTAAATATAGTTATAAAAATTGTATAATAAATTTTTTTATTCAATAATATCATTCCTTAATTTTATTTAGGTTTTATGGAAAACCTATAAACCAGTATTTTTAAAGTGTGGAAACATTTTTAGTTTTTGTGGTGTGTAAATTTTGTTTCCGTCAGACAAAAATGTAAGGGCGGTGAATGTTTCGAGATTTTGAGTAAAAAAGTTAGTCTCAAATGAAAAGTCATTTTGTAGGTATGTGCTAAAAGTTTCTGAGATATTAGAATTCTCTGAATTTAGAGTGTTAGTAATATAGTTAAATCTAGTTTCCTTAGCACTTTCAGAAATACTTTTAGAAACTCTTTCTTTTTCTTCTTTCCCTAGTTGTTTTTGTGCTTCTTCAATTGTGAAAATATCATCTGTTCTAAACCATATTTTATTTATAAGATTTTGGGTTATTACTTTAACTACAGACTCTTCTTTTAGTGTGGATTTTAAAGAAGAGTAGCTTTGCATACTGACGATATTAATACATTGTGCTTCTCTACTTAACGAAAAGAATTCGCCATCAGTTTTACTTGCAAATTTATCATATTCATCACATATAAATGCTGTAGGTTTAATATGGTTTTTTGATAGATTAGTCATGACCTCTGTTTGAAAATCTAATTTTAAATAAGTTGCAATTATTTTTGAGAGCATATTGTATTCAAAGATATTCATATTAAGTACAACTATTTTTCCGGATCTTATGACTTCGGAAAATCCTGTGAAAGTAAGTTTTTCTTTTGGTGGACAAAATGTTCTCATTACATCATAGTCAGAAACAAATGTGTTTGTGATTCTAGTTATTTCTGAAATTAAAATTCCTTTTGTTCGTTCATCTAGATTATAAAATTCTTTTTCAAAAAAGTTTAGGCTGGCATTTAATTCATAAATTTGCTCATGTGAGAGTTTAGAAGAAATAAATAAATTTCTTAATTTTTCTATTTTTTCTCTATAATAATTTGGAATTGTAATTAATTTGTGCAATTCTAAAAAAGTAACATAACCATCGTTGTATAAACGGCACAATTTTATGCATTCGCAAATTACTTGCTCTGCTTTATCTAGCCAATAAGATTCTGAATTATTTTCTGAAAATAAAAGTAATATAGTTTTTATTCTATTAGCTAGTACTTGTGGTTTTAAGTTTGGTTTGTGAAGTGGATTGTAAAATACTTCTGAATTTAAACTAAGTACAATTAAATTATTTAAAAGATTAAAGTTTTTTGCATATTTTTTTACTTGACTAAAATAATTTCCTTTGACATCTAAAATTAGCATTCCAATTTTTTGGTTTGGATTTTTGCTGTTAAATTGTATTAGTTGCCTTGTAAATGGATACATAGCACTAGAGGTTTTTCCAGAGCCAATTGTTCCAGTTATCAAAAAGTTTTGATATAGTCCAGATTCTGGAATATATATTTTTGAATTTGTTTTTTCGTCTAATCCAATTAGTAAATTTAGCGAATTTTCGAAATTTTTAGGATGAGATATTTGGTTTTCTTTTGTGACAGAATTATTTTTTAAAGATTTAATAAAGTTTATTAGCCTGAAAATTATTCTGGTGTAAATAAAATTGCTAATTATTAAATTGGAAAAGATAAATGTGAAAATATATGTTGTTTTAATAATATTCCATAAATCAGGATTATCATAACAAATATCAAAAGGGTGTATGCCATAAGGTATAATTACTTCTGTTGCTGTAAAAACTGGATAAAAAGTTATTGTTGATATAATGCTAGAAATAATAAAAAAAGTCAAGATAAATAAAAGTCTTCTAATTAATTTAAAAATAGTTATGCCTCCTTATTTGGAAATTTTCTTTTTGATTTCTAATTTTGAACCTTGTTTTCTGTGAAATAAAATTATATAAAAAAATGAATAAAGTGAATATAAAGTTATAAAAAGATTAATACTAAAGGACA
>CANBES010000040.1 GCA_947367845.1 uncultured Clostridium sp.
ACTCCTTTTTCTAATGTTTAAAGAAATAAATTTAAGGAATCATTCATCCTTACACAAACTATTTTACAGTCTCAATATTTAAGCGTACAACACATAAACCACTTATTAAAAGTATAGTTGCTACCATAAATAATTTGGCAATTGTTCTCTTTATTATAATTTTATTTCCAAGTTCTACGTCATCCGCTAATGCTAAATAATAATTATCTTTCATAAGTTTATTCCAGCAACATATTTTTACATGAAATAATAAGGTTGATAAACCAATTTAAATTTATCAACCTTATTACTTATAATTTTGGAAAGCCATGAATACTAATAGGTCCACTTGGCATAGTTTGACGGATACTTCGTAAAACTCTACCCCAATAACGGCCATTGTAGTAATCGTGAGAATGACCTTTACCACCTAAAATTCTTTTCAATTGCTTTACAGATAATTCCTTCATCTCAAATATTCTTCCTTACTTACCTGCTAAACCATCACGAAGACCTGTCATAAATTGACCTGTACCTCTTTGAACTCCTCTCCACCAAGAGCCAAAATTAAAGCCACCTTTACGACGACCGCGACATTCTGTAATTCAGTAACACTTAACTTTTGAAAATTATTCATTTTAATACCTCTAATATATTAAATCCTCTTAACGATGATTATTCATTTTGCTTTCTTGATTTAGAAATAAAACTGAAAATATCAGTCACATTTACAATCAATGCAAGAATCACGATAATTGCTGATACCCAAATACCAAGTTGAGTTTTAGGACCATAAAACAGGGTTACAAGAAAAGCAATATTTATTAATAGCCATAGATAATTCTTCATTTTTTCCTTCACCATCATTCTAAGTACTTAAGGATACTTGCACCAATACCTACTAAAGTGCCAATAGCTCTAATATTTCTGCCAGTACCACGACCATTGTAGTAGTTTTGAGAATGTCTACCACCTACAACTCTAACTAACTGAATTCAAATTTTCAAAACTTACTGTATTTTCCATTTCAAATACTTCCAATAAATCTTTAAATCTGCCTCGCTTAGTAGTTCTAAGCGTCTCATCAACTTACATATATAATTCTAGCAAGAATGGCTTCTTTTCCACGTTATCATCGTAAATTGACAACATATGCATCAAATTTAGCCACAATACACAATATGAATAAAAACTGGCCCATATATAAAAATAATCGATATCAAATCCACAGAAATGATATCGATTATTTATTTTTTAGATGCCTCTAAAAAATTCACCATATGTAGTTCCCATACCAATGCCTGTTCTCAAAGAACCTGGTTTACCAATATTGCCTGCAACAATATCACAGTATAGCTTACCCATTCCTGGCGATAGCTTTTCGCCAATAGCCAATGGAGTTAAAATATCTTTTAAATGATAGATAATATTAGGCATATTTACATGATGCTCCAATTGATGTTTAGCGTAGAGCAAAATTTTAAAGCTCAAGAAGAGTTTGATGACAATCATCGATAATAAACTAAGAAAGATTGACGATTCATTTTTACGTGAATTATCAGCCTTTTATTTTTAATAATTTTGAATATATTTACTGGCTCTTCCCTTACCAATTAGCTTAATTTTATTTTCTTTCTTTAATTCAGCCAAAGCACGTTTAATCGTAATGTCACTATACTGTGGAATTAACGTAACTAATTCACTTTTTGATAATGGACGTAATTGCTCTTGCATTACTCGTAAAATTAAATCATTAGCAGATAATGCTTGATGTGCTGTAATACTCAGACGATCATTTAAATTATTATATGCTTTAATAACTACCTCTAAAAAGTAATTTAAAAATGGTGAATAATCATTTTGATTATCACCCCATCCAACAGAGCTTTCCTTTAGCGTACGATAATATTCACTTTTCGTATCCTCAATAATTTTTTCAATACTAATATATTTTCCCACATCAAAGCCTGACTGATACATAGTAAGCAACATTAATAAACGTGACATTCTGCCATTACCATCATTAAAAGGGTGAATGGAAACAAAATCAAAAACGAACGCTCCACAAAGAAGCAATGGTGGTATTTTACCTGCATTAAAAGCTGTATTATATTGATCACATAATGATCTTACAAGATCTGGCGTTTGAAGCGCAGGCGGTGGACAAAACCTAACTTCTCTTCGCCCGTCACTATACTCAGTAATAATTTCATTATCTGTTGTTTTAAAATGTCCACCCCAAGTAGCGTTTTTATTATATGAAAACATTTCTTTGTGCATAGTCAAAATCGTATTGGGAACGATTGGCATGTAATGATATTGTTCATGAATTAGTTTTAACACATCGCGATAACCTGATATTTCTTCTTCATCCCTATTTCTAGGAGTAGTTTTATTAGCCATAATTTTCTTTAATCGCGAATTTACTGTGTAGATTCCTTCAATTCTATTTGAAGAATCAGTACTTTGAATCTTTGCTACTTCAACTAATCGATCCAATTCTTCACGAAAATCAGTCTTATAACTATTGGTTTGACCCCGTAACTCATAAATTGTATTTAATTTATTTACTATTGGATATGTAATCTCAAGATTGTCTAACCTCTGATAGTCAAATTTTTTCAAAACTTTTATCCCTTTCAGTATCATTTTATAATTATCGGTATCATTTTAGCATATTTGATACCGATAATTATAAAATGATACTGATTCAATACAAAAAAATGCTGATAATTCATTTTTACGTGAATTATCAGCATTTTCTTTTTAGATTGAACCGATTAAACCAACTTCAGCCCATTTACCGGGATTTTCATCTAACATAATTTTCAACTTAGTCAGCGTTGATGACAACTTGAAATTATGCATTAACGAATAATCGTTAATTTCTTGCTTTAATTTAAATACAATCTTGTTTAGATCAGTATTTTGTTCTATTGCACTCAAAGCATGATCAATTATTGCTAGAGCATCAGAATCATTAGCAATATCTGATTGTGACTTTGCATTAAGCAAAAAAGATCTTATTTCTGTCATGTTCATAAACGCACCTTACCAATTAAAGACTCCAGATACCAAGCCATTAGCACCAACAGCTGCATATCTTTCAATTTTAAGTTATAGATCAACAACAGGTGCAGGTAATTCAGTTTTACTAAAATTAGATTTTAAGTTTAACGAGAGATTAGAAGCAATTGATTGGATTGATTCATGCTTCTCTGCTTTCTTAACAGCATTTTGTAATAATTCAACCAATTTACTATTCTTTTGAACTTCTGAATCAGCGATAATTGAATTTAATTTATCCTTAAATGCTGCTGCTTCTTCTTTATGACTCTTCTTGAAAAACATGATTATTCTTTGCGCCTTCAATCAAATTAACCGTTATTTTTTAGATGCCTCTAAAAAATCCGCCGTATGTAGTTCCCATACCAATGCCTGTTCTCAAAGAACCTAGCTTACCAATATTGCCTGCAACAATATCACAGTATAGCTTACCCATTCCTGGCGATAGCTTTTCGCCAATAGCCAATGGAGTCAAAATATTTTTTAAATGATAGATAATATTAGGCATATTTACATGATGCTCCAATTGATGTTTAGCGTAGAGCAAAATTTCTCGTTCATTTTGCTTAACTCTTTCATCCATCAATAAATCTGTAACTTGATTTAGTAAAGCTACTTCTGGATCAAATTTATTTTTACTTGTCATAATTATTTACCTCTAGACGCCTCATCAACTTACATATATATTCTAACGAGCTTGGTCTTTCCTCCACATTATCGTCATAAACTGTTAACATATAAATCGAATTCAGTTGTAATGGCAAATTTATCAGTATTACTTTAGCAATAAAAAAGAACAACAATTTCAATAATTGCTATTCTTATTAATCTACTTAGAATTTAATACCTTAGACTTAATGTAATTAGTCTTACCAGTAATGATTGTCACTTTTCCTTGCATCCCATATCGTAAAAACTCTCTCTCAGACTTAGTTGTCTTAATTAAAATATCAACTTTAAATGCATTCATGCCTTTCTGTTGCACAGGATATGTACCTAAACTAATAACCTTACCATTGAGTATTGTAAGTACTCCCTGCTTATTTTTAACTTGAAATCGAACTTTTTGTCTTTCAGCAAGAGTAGCTACTTCATCATCTGGAATGTAGGTTACTATTTTAAGACTACCTTTATCTTTAATATCGGGCATAGCAATACTATCTTCATCATCTAAATGTACGATAATATTATTTTTTATCAGTCGTTTTTTGTTATCAGCCAAAGTAATAATAGTACCCTTTGAAATCTTTTGTCCTTCTTTATATCCAGTATTTTTTAAAGAAACTATATGGTCTGGTTCAACAACACCTATACTATTAATCACATTTTCATGCACAGCAAAAAAAGAACCAATAAACAACAAAATTACTAAAATAAAAGCCGGTAAAATTATCATCGTTGAAAAGTTATGAAACTTATACGAATAAAACTTACTACTTTCTAAATATTGATCATTCATTGCAATATCACCTAACTTTTTACCAAATCATAATAATAACCGTGCTTGGCCATTAATTCAGTATGATTGCCTTGTTCTACAATTCGACCTTGGTTTAATACCACAATATTGTCTGTTCTTTCAGCAATAGCTAAACGATGAGCAATAAATATTACAGTCTTATCCTTCAGACTTATTAAATTATCAACTACTTTTTTCTCTGTAATTGTATCCAGCCCACTTGTTGCTTCATCAAAAATTAACACCTTAGCAGGTGAAAGAAGTGCTCTAGCAATTGTCAGTCTTTGTTTTTGTCCCCCCGATAAAATTTTTGCATTCTCATCTAATTGAGTATCAAATCCTAAAGGTAGCTTCTCAATATCATTTTTTATTTCTGCAATTTGACATGCTTCGGCTATATCTTCTTCTGTTATATTAGAACGACTTCCTAATAAAAGATTTTCTTTAATAGTGCCCGCAAAGACATAAGGAGTTTGTGGAACATAATTTACATATGAACGTAGAACGTGCTTATTTATCTCTTTAGTTGAATAATTATTAAAAGTTACTTTACCTTTTATCGGACTAAAAAAATCAACCAATAACTTAACCAAAGTTGATTTACCAGATCCACTCATCCCTACAACAGTTACTTTTTCATTATCATTGATAGTTAAGTTAATATCTTTTAAAACATCTTCGCCATATCCATAACGATAATTAACCTGTGAGAAAACAATTTTGCCATTTAAATCATGAATACTATTAACTGAAGTTTTATCTTTAAATTCACTTTTAATTAAATAAACTTCGTTTAAACGATTTTGAGCCACATTTGCAGCTTAAAGTGTAGGTTGTAGATTAATAATATTTTGTAATGGATCAACAAAATATGACAATAACGCATTAAATGCCATCAATTCACCGATAGACATGGTTATGCATTACAACACTAGCACCTACCCAAAGAATAATGACGTTCAACGATAATCTAATAAAAGTCTTCAAGGCAATCTGAAAAGCTTCTGTTTTGCTATATTTAAATGCTTTTCTCAAATAATCCACAAACTGACTATCAATCTTTTTATATCGTACCTGCTCACTGTTAAGTGCTTTAATTGTTTCAATTCCTTGAATATCTTCAATAATTGATGAACTAACTACTGCATTACTTTCCATCTGGTCATTATTTAGTTTTTCAAAGCGTTTGGAAAATCCCAAAATTACAATTGCATAAAGTGGTAATGAGGCTAATGTAATTAAAAATAATGTCATATTTTGAACTGCTAAGATAATTCCCATCAAAATCACAATAGAAAGATCTAGGAACAATGAGATTACCGTACTTGCTAGGGCATCAATAATTCTACTTGCATCAGAAAAACGTGAAGTAATTTCTCCTGTTTTTCTAGTAGTAAAGAATTCCATTGGTAATTCAAAAATATGTCTAATATATTGCAAATTAAGATCAATTGATAATCGCTGACCTAAAACATTTAATAAAAATTGTTGTCCATATGAAAAAATTGAGTTAAAGACATATGCAATCAATAACCCAATAGCTAAGATTGATAAAGTTGTAAATGTACCATTAGGAATATAAGTGTCAATTAATCCTTGTACAAAATACGAACTGCAAATACTAATCAACGTCATCAATAAAGCAGCTACTATGATATTTCTAACCAACTTTTTCTGTTTAAACATATAAGGAAAAAGAGACAACAGATTATTCTTTTTTTCTTTTACAGGCTTAAAGTCTGCTTTAGGGACCATGAATAAAGTAATCCCAGTCCATTCTTTTTCAAATGCCTTTCTAGACATTTTTTTAATTCCACTGGTAGAATCTGGATCAGCAACAATTATCTTTCTTTTGGTACTTTTAAGAACTACGTAATAATGCAATAGTCCTCCATCTTTTATTACATGAACAATAAAAGGGTATTGAATATCACTCATGTCAAATAAGGACATATCTGCTTGAACTGCTTGAACATTCATATCAAATTTTTCAGCAGTTTTAACTAAACCTAGCGCAGTAGTTCCCTCAGTATTTGTTTTAGCAATATGACGCAAATGTGCTATGGATACTCGAGAATGATAGTTCTTTAAGATCATTGCTAAGCATGCTGCACCACAATCTGTTTCATCAATTTGTGGGACATAGATTGATTTGTACCTAAGCGAAATTACCATTTTCTTCTTCCTTCTTAGCCAATGTCTCAGTTTTATAATTATATTCAGATAGTAAGTCTTTCATCTTTTGCACACTAGTACGTGAAAAATCATCAACATCTCCATTAATAAACTGTACACGATGTTGCTTCAAATCAATCGATTCAATATTCTTAGGATTTACTAAGCATGACTGATTTATTTTCTCTAGCATTGGATTTTCTTCAGCATATTGATTAATACTACCTAGGAGTTGCATTTCTCCTGTTGTTAGAATCATCAATAATTTATGTGGAGTAACTGTTGTTGAAATATAAATAATATCATCAATATTAACGTTTCTAGTTTGTCGACCAATCTTATATGAAAAAGTCATCTTCTTCATATAGTTGAACTTATGCAAATTATAAATGGCTACTTCAATTGTCTTCACCATCGTGTGTCTAAGCTTATCTAAATCAGATGTTTTTACAATATAATCAATTGGACCTAGACGTCTTCTAAATGTAATTAAAGATAAATCAGCATGACTAGTAACAAAAATAATCTGTGCACGTTCATCTCGCTTCTTAATTAATGAGGCAAGATCGAAGCCGGTATCATTTTCAGTGTCACCACCTAATTCAACATCTAAGAAATAAATACCACCATCTAATTTATGCTCCTTCAAATAAGTAATAGCATCCATATAATTAGTGGCTGTGGCAATCGAAAATTCTACTTCTTCATCATCTGAGAGAATCATCTCGGCTGCACCAAGAATTTTTTTAGTTTGCTCAATCTGATTCTGATCATCATCACAAATAAAAACTGGATATTTCATTTTTAGTCCTCAATTTCATTTTCATCATCAGGCAAAATTGTTAAATCAAAAGTAAACCAACCATCATCAACGTAATAATTGACAATCATTACATCCTCATATTTATGAGTAATTTCTTTTACATTGGCTAATCCCAATCCCATATGATGCTTTTTAGTGGTAAAGTTCTTTTGACTCATTTTATCTGTTGCTATAGTAGCTTCTCTAACTCGATTACGGATTTCAAATTCAAAATCACCATTTTCTTGATAATACATTGCATCAACTCGAGCATTATTAGTACTACCTGTTTCTTTGATTAATGCCATACTTTCCTCAGCTGCATTATCAAATGCAATACCAATAATCCTAACTAAGTCCAAAATATTAACGCTCTTAGGAATTTGATAGATGTTTTGCTCGCAATCAAAACTATAATTTAAATCTAAACTATATAATTTAGAAAGCTTAGCAATTGCTATACTCTTTAAATTCTTATCATGAATGTGATTTACACCTTTATATTTTCGAAGAGCTTTCTGATCAAACTGCGTGTTAGTATATTGATCGAGTATCTTTACCACCTTTGTGGTGTCGCCCTCTTGAGCACTAACTTTTAAGCTATTTAAAATATTTTGATAGTCATGTTTAAAACGGCGTAGATCATCTTCATTTTTATCAAGATAACTTGAATATTCTTGCAACTGTTGCATTTCAGACTTTAATTTCTGCTGTTTAAGAACAAGTTCTCTATTCTCTGCTTCTTTTGCTTTTCTATCTGCATTTGCTAATTCAAGTTGGAGCCTTTGTTCCTTTTGCTCTTGCTCGGTTAAAAGTTTCTTTTGAATATTAACTGCCGTCGAATAAGCAAATATGGAGAAAATTATCTGAAGTATTAGTAAACTTAAAGACACCTCAAATAATGTCGTCATACGATTATTCTGTAATGCTAACAAATACACAATAGAACTTGATAAATAAATATATAAAATTAATCCAATAAAAATCGAACTATTTCGATCATTTAAGAGCTTACGAATTTTTAAATAATACTTTTGGATTATACATACAACTAAAAAATCTATTAACAAAAAGATAAAAATAATACTACTGAAATTAATATCAAAAATTAGCAGCAATATTTCAACGCTAATCGTGAGACTGTAAAATAGTTTGTGTAAGGATGAATGATTCCTTAAATTTATTTCTTTAAACATTAGAAAAAGGAGTTCC
>CANBES010000041.1 GCA_947367845.1 uncultured Clostridium sp.
TAGTATTCCTACCTATTCACTTTTCTAACAAAGATATTGAATTTTCAAGCTTCTTTTCTATCTACAAAAAATAGATTTAATTTTCATTATCATTTTATCTATAATTATGTAATTAGTCAATACATTGTACGGAATTATTTCTGTTTTTAAATAAAAAAATTGTATTGACCTGATTTCTTCAGTTTCAATACAATTTTCTATATCTAATGCTGTCATTTATTTGACATTTTTATATATTCTTTTTTATTTCGTTGTATATCTCTTCGTGTATATCTTCTATTGTTCTTATGTTATTATCTTTTACGCAGTTTATTTCATACCAACCGTATTTTTGTGCTACATCACACGCTGCTGAGTATGCATCTTTTAAGTGTTCTGTGTCACTTTCATGTATGTCCTTTTTTGTGTCGTGTGTGAATTTGTTTTCTCTATTTGCCATTAGTTCTAATGATTTTTCTACTGGCATGTTTAAAAAGAAGACTTCTGTTGGTATTGGTAATTTGTATAGTTTGAATTCAAAATCCCATAACCATTTTAGGAATTTTTCTCTTTCTTTTGGGTCTGATATTTTTCCTGCTTGGTGTACCATATTAGCTGTTGTGTATCTGTCTGCTAGTATTATTCCACCTTTTTCATAGTATTCTTGGTATCCTGTTTTGAATGTTGCATATCTGTCTGCTGCATAGAATGTTGATGCTATATAGGGGCTTATTTCTTTTGCGTTTGTTCCAAATTCTCCAGATAGATACATTTTTACTAGTGCTGAACTGTCGCTTTCGTAGTTTGGAAAGCTTACTACTTTGTAGTCAATTCCGTCTTGTGTTAGCCTTTCTTGTAGTTTTTTGAATTGTGTTTGTTTCCCGCTTCCGTCTGTTCCATCTATTACGTATAATTTTCCCATGTTTTTTCTCCTTTTCGTTTTGTGTTTTATTTATCTAACCAGTCTTTTCCATCAACAACCCTTGTAACCATCATAGAAGAAACCGTATCCCCTACAACATTAAGCATTGTTGCTGGTGGGTCAATAATTGTAGCTATAATTGTCAAAATTGGAAGGGCTGCTACTGGGTAGCCAAGCATAGTTAAAATTAGCATTTCTGAAATTGTTCCTCCACCTATTGGCACTGCTGTTACTAATAGATTTGCAAGTAATGCAACTCCTACTATTCCTAAGACATTTCCTGGTGTTGCTAAGCTTGTTCCAAATAGGCATACTAAGAACATTATTTTAAATACTGAACCTATTATTGAACCGTCTTTATGAAAGCTTGTTCCTAATGGTATTGTTGTTTCTGCTATATCATCTGGTACTCCCATTTTTTTAGCGCATTCTACATTTACTGGTATTGATGCGGCACTAGAACATGTTGCTAATGCTGTTAATGTTGATGGTATTGCGTTTTTCCAAAATGCTGATACTCCTTTTTTTCCTCCTGCTATAAAAGCATATATTGTGTACACAATAAAGTAAAATGCTATTGCTATAATTGTGTATACTACAAATGTTTTTAAGTATCCTACTGCTATTGAAGCTCCAAAGCTTCCTACTAATGCTGCAAAATAACATCCTAATCCTATTGGTGCAAAATACATTATTATTTTTACTATGTTTCCAACTATTTCATTTGCTGATACTAGGAAACCATATACAGGCTTTCCTTTTTCTCCTGCCATATTTGTTGCAATTCCAAAGATTACTGATGCAATTAAAAGTGCTACAATGTTTTCTTTTGACAATAGTTTTGAAAAGTCATTTACTGTTAATAAATTAACTGTTCTGTCTGCGATTGTTAGGTCTTCATCATCTGTTTCTTCTTCGTTTGTTATTTCCTGTAATGAAGCTCTAATTTGCTCTCCGTCTTCTGGGTTTACTAATTTTACAAAATATGTACTAACAAATCCTATAACTACTGCAATAATTGATGTAAATATGAATACTCCAATTATTGTAATCATTATTTTTCCTATTCTTTTTGGTTGTTTCATTTTTGCAATTGATGTGGTAATTGTTAAGAATATTAGTGGTACAATTATTACCAGTAATAGATTTAGAAATAAATCTCCCAAAGGACTTAAAATTGTTGCTTTTTCTTGGAATATAATTCCTACAATGGCACCAACAATAATAGCAACTAATAAAATTATTGTTGATTTGTAATTTGATAAAAATTTTTTCATAATACTACCTCTTTCTGATGTAAGGTAACTAAAAATATAATTATATCTTTAGAATTTGTTATTATTATATATTACAATATTCGGTTTTTCAAGTATTTATGACATATTTTGTGTGTTTGCTTAAAAATAATTCCAAAATTAAATTTTTGATTAATTTCGGAATGTTCTTAATCTTTATGCTTTTTCATAATGTGACCATATACTAAGTATTTTTATAGCTTTTTCTTCTTCATATACTTGATAAACTAATCTATGCTGTATATTAATTCTTCTTGAGTATGCACCTTTTAAATCTCCAACCAACTTCTCGTATGGTGGAGGAGTTTTAACTGGGTCTTCTTTTATTACTTCTATTAGTCTTTTTAATTTTTCGCTTAATCCTGCAGATTTTATTTTTGGTACATCTTTTACTGCTTGTTTTCTATAAAACACTTTATACACTATAGTTCCACCTCTTCTTCATTGATGCAGTCTTCTAATGGCTCTTTTAATCCTTTCTCTATATCCTCTTTTAATCCTGGAATAGATGATATATATAATGTTTCAATTAAATTATTGTAATCTTCTTCTGACAAAACTACTGCATTTCCATTTTTTGTTGATATATTTATTGGTTCATTATATTTGATAGTTTGCTCTAATAGTTCATATATGTCTTTTCTAAAATTTGTTATATTTATATTAGTCATAATAACACCTCCTGATATTAGTTTATGTACAATTTTATATCAGCACATATACTTATAACACGATTATACCATACGTTTTTACGTACGTCAAATATTTTATACTATTATTTTATTCGTATTTGTGTGTTATTATTCAAAAGCCTGCTTTATATGTTCTATTTTGTAGTTACTATTATTCAAAAAAACTTCAATTACATCAAATCTAATAGGTCTGTTAGTAATTTTATTTTTGTAAATATAATATTTTGCAACATCTTTTATATGTTGTTGTTTTACCTTTTCAACTGCTTCACCAGGTCTCCCATATTTTAAACTTGTACGTGCTTTTACTTCTACAAATACAAGTTCATTTGTAGTTTTATCATATGCAATAATATCTATTTCACCTTGTCTACATCTAAAATTTCTTTTTAATATTTTATAGTTGTTTTTTTCTAAGTATTGGCAAGCTAAATTTTCACCAATTTCTCCTGTTCCTTGATTTAAATACATTTATACCCTCCCGCTATTTTCTTTATAGCCCCTTCTAATTCTAGCATCAATAATGCATTTGTAATTTCACTTATTGATTTATTAGATTTTTTTGCTATTTCATTTACTTCTTTGTTTCCATTCCTAATTAATTTATATACTTGTTTTTGTATATTGTCTGTTAAGTGTATTTGGAGATTTGTCTTTTGTTCTTGTATTTTATTCTTAATATTTTTATCTATATTTACCATACTGGCATTTTTTAATTCAATGTATCTTAAATATTCAAAATTATTGACAATATCTTTAGTTGAAGTAATTAAAATAGCTCCCTTTTTTATTAAATTATTTGTTCCAACTCCATATTTGTTGTCTATTTCATGTGGCAATACAAATACTTTTCTCCCCTGACTTTTTGCTAATCTCGCTGTTACACTTGTTCCGCTTCTATGTGCTGCCTCTACTACTAATACACCTATGGATAGTCCACTTACAATCCTATTTCTTTCTAAAAACAAGTTTGAAGTCGCTTGCGTATCTGGCGGATATTCGCTTACTATAAGTCCTCCTTTTCTTATAATCTCTTTGTACAATTCTATATTTTCCTTTGGAAATATATGATTAAATCCATTTCCTAGTACTGCTATTGTTTTTCCGCCAGCTTCCATTATGCCTATATGTGCTGCACTGTCAATTCCTTTTGCCATTCCACTTGCAATAGTTATTTTTTGCATTGTTAATTCTGATGCAAATTTTTTTGCAAGTCTTTTACCATTCTGAGTACAATTTCGTGAGCCTACTATTGAAATTATATTTTGGTTTAATAATTCAGTATTTCCTTCTAAATATAGTTGTTTTGGGGGATTCTTTATTCTTTTTAGTTGTTTTGGGTATTCTTTATCTTCTATTGTAATTTTTGTCATATAAATCCTCCCTCGTTTCGTTTTACTTTTATTGATAATATATTTATATACTTGATTTAATTTTCAAAATATTTTCTATCTAAACTTCTGTATTGAATTGCTTCTGCTAAATGTTGTGTTTTGATATCTCTAGAATTGTCTAAATCTGCTATTGTTCTTGCCACTTTTAAAATTCTTTCATATGCTCTTGCACTTAATCCTAATCTTTCAAATGCTTCTTCTAAAATCTTTTTACTTTTATTATCTAACTTACAATATTTTTCAATTAGTGCAGGTGGTAATTCTGAGTTAGAAAATATTCCTTGTCCTTTGTATCTTTCTAATTGAATTTTTCTTGCTTTATTTACTCTTTTTCTAATTTCTTCTGACGTTTCTTCTTTTTTATTAGAGTCTAATTTTTGATATGGCACTCTGCTTACTTCTATTTGTAAATCTATTCTGTCTAAAAGTGGTCCACTTATTTTGTTCATATATTTTCGTATTTGCTCTTTTGTACAATTGCACTTTTGTGAGTCTGAACCATAAAATCCACATGGGCATGGGTTCATACTTGCCAACAGTACGAATTTACATGGGTATGTAACTGCCATATTTACTCTACTTATTGTTACATTTTTATCTTCTAACGGCCCTCTCAATGCTTCTATAACTTTTTTATTAAATTCTGGTAACTCGTCTAAGAATAGTACTCCATAGTGTGCTAAACTAACCTCCCCGAGGTTTTGGTGTTCTTCCTCCTCCTATTAGAGATGTTGTTGTTATTGTGTGATGTGGACTTTTAAATGGTCTTGTTAAAATCATTGGTTTTTCTTCTGATAGCAATCCTGCTATACTGTGAATTTTTGTTACTTCTAATGCTTCTTCAAAGCTGATATCTGGCAATATACTTGGAAATCTTTTAGCTAACATTGTTTTCCCAGAACCGGGGGACTCCGAATTAATACGCAATTATGGCTTCCTGCAGCCGATACCTCTAATGCTCTTTTTACAAGTTCTTGCCCTTTTACTTCTGAAAAATCAAACTGATATTTTGCTTGATTTTGTGAATTAAATTTTTTTGTTTTTGTTTTTTCAATATATGTATTTCCATTTAGATATTCAATAATTTCTTCTAGATGGTTAATAGGTAATATCTCTAGTCCATCAACTATTTGTGCTTCCCTTTCATTTTGTTTTGATAAAACTATTCTTTTTATTCCAAGTCTTTTTGCTTCTATACAGATTGGCAAAATGCCATTTACTTTTTCTATTTTTCCATCTAATGAAAGTTCTCCTATAAATATTGTTTCTTTTAAGAATTCTTCCAAATATGAGTTATATATTTGTTTACTTGCAATTAAAATTCCTAATGCTATTGGTAAATCAAATTTCGAGCCTTCTTTTCTTGTGTTTGCTGGTGCTAAGTTTACAATTATTTTTCTGCTTAACATTTCTCCTTGTGTGTTTTTTATAGCTGTTTTTACTCTTTCTTTTGATTCTTTTACACTTGTATCTGGTAAACCGAACTATTTCAAATACTGGAAGACCTGACGATATATCTACTTGTATTGATACTAGATATCCATTTAGTCCTTGCAAAGACATACTTTGTACTGTTGCTAACATTAAGCTCCTTTCTTTTATGTTTGGATGTCTGAAGCCATTACAATTGGCAAAATAATTATGGTACAAGGACATGAAATTTTCGCCGAATTGCGTGAATTTCAAAATTTTATTTATATAACTTTTATAGGGATTTTAAATGAATAACTATTAAATAAAGGGGTTCAATTGTAATGACCTCAGATATCCAAACATATTTTGTTGTTTTTTAATTGTTTTTTGATTTAATTTCGATTTAAAATTTTTGATTTAAATTAAATTAGTATTGCAATAAATGTCTAACTGTAAATCTTTTTATAGCTTAACAGATTTTTTAACATATTGCAATACTTTTTCCAAAATTCTCCGAAAAAGTTTTCGACAAAATTCGACAAACGTGCCATTGGGGACGGTCCTTTTTGGCAGATTCCTGCCATTAAGGACCGTCCCCAATGGCACGTTTGCAAGGACACCACTTATGTTTTGCATTATTTCTGTATTCCGTAGTTTCCTGTTATATAATCTTTAAAGAAGTTCACTTCTGGTGGACAATATGTGCATACTATAAAACAAATTAATAAAAATCCTACAATTATTCCTGATAAAATTTTTGTAAGTAATGTGCTTTGTTCTTCTTTTTTCATTATTTTGTATGCAATCCATTCTCCTAAAATTATACTTAAAATGAATATTAGGATATCTATTAATAAGAAGTTTGTTCCTATTATTCCTGTATATGTAAAAAATGTAACTGTTGTTATGCATATACTTCCAAAAATTCCAATGGTTTTTGCTTCAATATAGTTGTTAGTTATTTCTCGTACAAAAAAGAATTCAACTATCGCTGCTATTAGCATTGGATAAAATGATAGTTTTAAGTGTTCCCATACACTTTCGTTTACTGCTGAAAAACTTCCTACAAATGCGCTTTCTCCTGTCCAGCTATATAAAAAATGTAGTATTGTACCAAAAAACAAGCAAAAGATTATTACTCCGATTTCTATTTGTAATAATTTGCTTGTTTTAATTTTTTTCCATATTTTTTGTATTTCTTCCATTTGGGTTACCTCCTTATTCACATTTATATGCAAATAATAAGGTTTTATTCTTTTCTATTTTAAGCTATATTTATTTTGTGTACTGGAAATTTCTTTTCTTTAAGAATTTCTTTAATTGCTGCTGGCCTTACATCATATTGGTCAATTTCATTTATGTCTATCCATTCATAATGTACATAATCTTCCCCTTCTATATTTTTGATTGTTTCTGTCATTTTCTTATCTTCTTTATTTACAAATTCTGCTTGATATACAAACATTATCTCATGATATTTTGCTTTTTCTGTTTTGAAAAAGTTTTCTATTGTTGATACATATCCTGTAATTTCTATGTTTTTTCCTGTTTCTTCTGCAATTTCCCTTTTTATTGCATTTTCTGAGCTCTCTCCTACTGTTACTCTTCCTCCTAGTAATGCGTAGTTTGGCTCCTCTTGGTTTTTGTGTAATAATACTTTGCCATTATGTGTTATTATCCCTGCTGCTCTCACATTTAGTTTGTAATCTTCTATGTCAATCGTAAGGTCCATTATTTGTTCCTCCTTTTACATATTTTGTAAAATTTTATCATTATTTCTAGAAGATTGCAATATTTTTCTTAAATTACATTGAATATTTTTAGTTGTTCTTTTATAATATTGTCATATAAATAAATTAGCGAGGTAAAAAATGATTGATATAGAATTAGCAAAAAAAGAATTTGATAAATACGTTTCACGATTTAACCCTGATGAAGGTAGAATTAAACTAAAAATAGAACACATAAAAAGAGTGGCAAACATAAGTAGAAAACTTGCCTCCACTCTAAATTTAGACGAAGAGCATATCAGATTAGCTGAAATAATAGGACTTTTTCATGACATTGGTAGATTTAAACAAGTGGAACTTTTCAACACATTTAGCGACAAAGACTCTGTAAATCACGCTGAATTAAGCATAAAAACTTTATTTGATGATAATTTAATTGATAATTTTAAAATTGATGATAAGTATAAAAAAATAATAAAATCAGCTGTTTTAAACCACAACAAACCTAGAATAGATTCCGCTTTAACAGGAGATGAGCTATTATTTGCGAAAATTATTAGAGATGCTGATAAGCTTGATATTTTTTATACAATCTGTGAATATGATTTTGAAAGTATTTTTTGGTATTCAGATTTTAGTTGCGAAAAAATTAGTGACATTATTATGAATCAATTTATAAACCAAAAAGATAACCAGCACAACAGCCGATATTTTCAGGAGCATATCCAGATTATCCCATTTACCGCGATAATGGCTCCGAAATATATGTTTATCAAGCCAATTC
>CANBES010000042.1 GCA_947367845.1 uncultured Clostridium sp.
ATGTAATAGAAAACAAAATAATCTTAATTATGGTACAAATAATTACAGGTGTTATTATATATATGACGTTGAATTATAAATATGTTTTAAGAAATGTAAAAACAGTTTTTAATAAATAAAATGGAGGTAATATAAATGAAAATTGCAGTAGCAGGAACAGGCTATGTAGGGCTATCAATGGCAACATTATTAAGTCAAAAAAATAAAGTATATGCATTAGATATAATACCAGAAAAAGTAGAAATGATAAATAAAAGAATATCACCAATAAGGGATGAATATATAGAAGAATACTTCAAAAATAAGAACTTAAACTTAAAAGCAACTTTAGACTATAAAGAAGCTTTTGAAGGAGCAGAATATATAATAATTAGTACTCCAACAAACTATGATGATGAAAGAAATCACTTTGATACATCAAGTGTAGAAGATATAATTCAAAAAGTAAAAGAGATGAATATAGAAACAACAATGGTAGTAAAATCGACTATACCAGTTGGGTTTATAAAGTCAATGAAAGAAAAGTATAACATAGACAATATAATGTTTAGTCCAGAGTTTTTAAGAGAAGGAAAAGCATTATATGATAATCTATATCCATCAAGAATAATAGTGGGCGAAGTAAGTAAAAGAGCAGAAAAATTTGCAAATTTATTAAAAGAAAATGCTTTAAAAGAAGATGTGGAAATAAAATTTATGGGAAGTACAGAAGCAGAAGCTGTAAAATTATTTGCCAACACATATTTAGCTCTAAGAGTAGCATATTTTAATGAACTAGATACGTATGCAGAAATAAAAGGATTAAATGCAAAAGAGATAATAGAAGGTGTAGGGCTAGACCCTAGAATAGGTTCACATTATAATAACCCATCATTTGGATATGGAGGGTATTGCTTACCAAAAGATACAAAACAATTATTAGCTAATTTTGATAATGTACCGCAAAATATAATAAGAGCAATAGTTAGAGCTAATAGAACAAGAAAAAAACATATAACAGAAATGGTAATGAGAAAAAATCCAGATGTAGTAGGAATATATAGACTTACAATGAAAAAGGACTCTGATAATTTTAGAGCTAGTGCAATCCAAGAAATAATAGAAAGACTAAAAGATGAAGGTGTAGAAGTTATAATATATGAGCCAACATTAGAAAAGGACAAATTCAATGATTGTAAAATAGAAAATGATTTTAACGAATTTTGTAAAAAGGCAGATTTAATATTAGCAAATAGATACGAAAGTATTTTAGAAAAAGTAAAAGATAAAGTTTATACAAGGGATCTATTCGCAAGAGATTAATAAAATTGAAATAGCACAAACTATAAAAATTATTGTTTGTGCCATTAAAAAATCTTGAAAATAAAATTAATAACATATATAATATTATCATAATATAAAATAGGGAAATATGAAATGAAAAGAAAAAGAGAAATAAAAGAAATATTATTAATGGAAAATAAAATATTTACATCAATTCATACTATTGCTCTTATATTAATTTTTTCTATTATAATACTTATATCAATATTAAAATATACAATAGACAAAATAGATTCAGATGAACAAAAAAACTTTTTAGAAGATATTAAAACTGAAGAAGATAGTAGCACAGATAAAACTACAAGCACACCGTATGATAAGGAAGAAGTATTATTAAATCCAGGAAAAGGAATGGTATATCGTAAAACAAAAAACAATTCCAAATATAATGACATAATATCTGTTGGATATCATAGATTTAATTGGAGTGATATAGAAATAGAAGAAGGAAAATATAATTGGACTGTAATAGACAATGTAATGGATGAATATGCTAAAGAAAATAAAAAATTTTCATTTGGAGTAAAAAATGTAAGTAGCTCTGAAAACAAAGAACATGTTACTCCAAAATGGGTATTTGATGCTGGAGCAAAAGGAACTAGTCAAAACTTGACATTTTGGGAAAATAACAAACAAGTAACCCAAATGATACCAGACTGGAAAGATGAAATATATTTAAACAAATTAAACAATTTTATAAAAGCACTTGCAAAAAGATATGATGGAAATGAGAATATAGCATATATCGATATTCGTTCATACGGAAATTGGGGAGAGCAACATTTAGGTGGATTGACAACTGGAGAAGATATAACAGCCGAAGAATTAAAAGAACTATACATAAAACCATATAAAGAGGCCTTTAAAGAAACATTATTAGTGAATCCGTGGGGAAAGAAAGAGTATAATCAGACATATCAATGGGCAATAGACAATGGTGTTTCAATAAGAAGAGATGGGATTTTTCAATACTCTGATGGAACTGAATGTGCAATGGCATATGGAAAATTACCAACAATTTTTGAGTATACTAGCAATTATAATTGGATGAAACAAAATAATTATTGGAGTCAAGAAAATTTATTAAGATACATAGAAATTGGAAAACCATCATATTTAGAGTTTGATGAAGAAATGTACAAAGAAAATGAAAATTTTATGAAGATGATAGCAAATAAAATAGGATACTATTTCAAATTCAAAGGAGCAGAATACAAAAACAAAACGACAACAAAAGAAGAAACAGAAATAAAACTAAACTTTATAAATGAAGGAGTAGCTCCATTATATGAGCCATGTACAGTTTATATAGGGCTACTAAACAAAGACTATAAACTAGTAAAAAAATACAAAACTGATATTGATGCACACACATGGATGCCAAATGAGGAAAAGCAAGAAAATATAAACTTACGACTAAACGACATCGAAGATGGAGAGTACATAATATCATTAGGATTATTCTTAAATGAAAACGATGTTCAACCAGCATATTTATTAGGAAATACAGGGGGGACAGATGATAAATGGTATGTCTTTGGAAAGATTAATATAACAAATCCAATAGAAGAAGATAATAATACAGACAATAATAATTTTGATAATAATAACACAGGAAATGATATTACAAATAACAATAACACAGGAAACAATGATTCAGAAAATAATAATAGCGCAGCAGATAACAATACAGGAAATAATGAAAATGGTGGAAATATTAGCAACAATGAATTTTCTATTGAAGAATACTTAGCAAACAATCCAGTAGAAATAAAGTATTCAGAAACAGAAATCACAAACAAAAATATAGTAGCAACAATACAAACAAATGCAGAAATACAAATAACAAACAACAACGGAAATAAAGAACACACATTTGAAGAAAATGGCACATTCACATATGAATACACAATAAAAGGACAAGCATTTACCAAAACGGCAGAAGTTAAAAACATAGATAAAGACAATCCAGAAATAACAGGAGTAGAAAACGGAAAAATTTATAAACCAGAAATAGAAATAAATGTAATTGATGAAAATCTATCAGAAGTAAAAATTATATTAAATGAAGAAGAAATAGAATATAAACCAAATATGAAATTAGAAGAAGAAGGATTTTATACAATAACTGCAAAAGACAAAGCAGGAAACATAACAAGTATAAATGTTGGAATATTCTCAGAACATAAGGAATATCAAATAAAAGAAGAAACTATACAAAATATAATAAGTAACACTAAAAGAATAGATTTTGAACAAAAACTGAATTTGAAAACGCAATATGAAATTATAAGAAATGATAGAAATCTAGAAGATGATGATATAATAGCAACAGGGGATATTCTCAAAACATCAACAGGAGAAAAATATACATTAATAGTAACAGGAGACATAAATAAAGATGGAGATGTAAATATTAAAGACTTGATAAAAATGAGAAAATACCTTTTAGAAAGAAATAATTTAGATGAAACTGAAAAATTAGCAGCAGACTGTAATTTAGACGGAGACGACATAAATATAAAAGATTTTATCCGAATGAGAATAATAGCACTAACAAAAGTCTATAAGTAGAAGCAAAAAGTTAGTATTGATGTACAAGGAGATGAAAGAAATGAAAAAAATATTAGTAAGTTCTATAATTATATTGATAATATTATCAATAGCTATAAGCTCATATGCAGTAGAAGTAGGTGGAGACACACAAGAAGAAGTAACTCCAAAAATAGAAGTGAAATTTAAAGCAGCAGAAAACAACAATGAAAATACAATAAAGCTAGTGTTATCATTAGGAAAATTTACAGCTATAAAAGAAAATGCAATGATTGGATATGAAGCTAAGCTAAATTATGAAGAAGAAATATTTGAAACAGTGGAAGCAAAAGACGTAAAAGGACTAAATGGATGGACAGCAACATATTCACCAATTACAAAAGCAATAATAGGAGATCCGATAGTTGGAAAAGAAGATACAGAAATAGCAGAAATAACCTTAACATTAAAAGAAGGAGTAGAAACTGAAAAAGCAACAGTAAGTTTAACAGATTTTCTATTATCAGATGATGACGAAAATGAATTATATACGACAGATTTACCAATTGAAATAACGATAAAAAGTCAAGAGCCAGAACCACAACCACAACCAAATACACCCAATGGAACATCAGGGGCTAACGATGAGACACAAAGTACAACTAAAAGTCCAGCAGATACAACAACAGCAACTGCTAGTAGACTACCAAAAGCAGGATATACAATAATAATTATTAGCATAATAGCAATTATATGCATAGCAATAGGAACAATCTCAGGAAAAGGATATATAGGGTACTTAAAAGACACCCACAAACAAATAAAAAAAGGTTAAAACATAAAATATATTAAAAAACTTCCAGTACAATGCCAAAACTGGGAGTTTTTTATACAAAACAATACAAAAACATGTCGAAAAATAAAAGTTTTTGCACTAACAATACAAAAACTTGAAAAACACAAATACATATGTTATAATTATTATGAGGAAAGAAGGGATAACATATGATAGAAAGAAATGAATATCTGAACATATTAAAGAGATTCAAAGAAAAAAAACTCATAAAAGTAATAACAGGAATAAGAAGATGTGGAAAATCTACATTATTAGAACTATATAAAAATTATCTATTAGAAAACAATGTAACAAAAGAGCAAATAATAAGCATCAACTTGGAAGACTTGAAATATGAATTCATAAAGAATTATATGGATTTATACAATTATATAATAGATAATCTAAACGAAAAAAAAATGAACTATATATTTATAGACGAAGTACAAAAAATAGACGAATTTCAGCGTGCAGTAGACAGCTTGTATATAAAAGATAATGTTGATTTATATATAACAGGTTCAAATGCCAATTTACTTTCAAGTGAACTAGCAACATTACTTTCAGGAAGATATATAGAAATAAAAATGCTACCACTATCATTCAAAGAATATAAAAGTTTTTATAAAGATTTAGATAATGATGAGTTATATAGAAGATATATATCATTAGGCTCATTTCCATATGTTACAAACTTTAATTCAGAAGATGATGTAAGCCTGTATATAAGCAGTATTTATAACAATATAATAATAAAAGACATAATGCTTAGAAAAAATATCAATGACGAATCTATGCTTAAAAGCGTTTCATTATTTGCACTTGATAATATAGCCAAATTGCTTTCAATAAATAATATAGCTAATACTATGACAAGTGATGGAAGGAACATAAATGTAAGAACAGTAGAAAAATATTTAGAAGGTTTTGTTGAATCATTCTTTTTATATAAAGTTGGAAGATATGATATAAAAGGAAAACAATATCTAAAAACAGGAGAAAAATACTATGTATCAGATTTGGGTCTAAGATATTTTGTATTAGGACGCAAAATTGGAGATTATGGTCACATTTTAGAAAACGTTGTTTATCTTGAATTGCTACGTAGAGGATATGATGTATATATAGGAAAAGTAGACGACTATGAGGTAGATTTTGTAGCTATAAATAATAATGGAAAAATGTATATACAAGTTTGTGAAACTTTAAAAGATAATGAAAATAAGACACTAGAAAGAGAACTTAGGTCGCTTAGAAAAATAGAAGACAATTATGAAAAATTGATATTGACATCTGATAAAATTCCAGTATCAAATGAAGAAGGAATAATTGTAAAAAACGTATTGGAATGGTTATTGGATAAATAAAACAGAAGAGCTAAAAGCCTATATTTAAGCCTTTTAGAGATACCCAAAAATTACCAAAAAAATTAATAAAAAAATAGAAAAAAAGTATTGCATAACAAAAATAATAATGATATAATCAGGGAAGAATATGCAAAAGAAAGGGAGAATGAAAAATGAAAAAAGTATTAACAATAGCAACACTATGTGTAATGTTAGTAATGACATTTGCAACAATTGCAAACGCGGCAACATCAACAGAATTAGCTGACAAATTATATGCAAAAGGAGAAAAATACGGAATGACAGCTGCAGACAAAGTAAAAGTAGAAAGATACTTGTCTGAAAACCCAGTAACAGATGCTCAAGCGGATGCAATATTAGCAAAAGCTGACGAAGCAATAGCTGTAATGGAAAAAGCAGGAGTAACAGATTACACAAAATTAACAACAGCACAAAAAAATGAAATTAAAGCAATTGCACAAGCAGCAGCAGAACTAATAGATGTTAAATTAGTTTTCAAAGCAGGAACAGTAGAAATATACAATAAAGATGGAAAACTAATAGAAACAGTATCACTAAATGGTGGAAAACTAGCATACACAGGAAACAATGTAAGCACTGTTGTAGGTGTTTCTGTAGTAGCAATAATTGCCCTTGCTATCGGTGTAGTAACAAGAAAAAGAATAGCAAATGCAAAATAAAAAATTAACACAAGCAGTAAAAGCAACTATTAGTAGTATAATAGTTGCTTTATTTATTACAGGGGCACTAATACTTGTAATATACCTATTTTTAGGGCAAGAAATAGGAAAAGTTTTTTCATTAGTAAATAAAGTATCAATAACAATAGACGAAAATAGAACACAAGAACAAACAACAATAGGAGAAACAAACAAACTAAAAAATTACCCAGAATATGGAACAAAATATGCTACAATTGAAATAGATAAAATAGGAGTAAGCTTACCAGTATACTTTGGAGATACTCTAGAAGTATTAAAAAAAGGAGTAGGACACTCAAGTGGTAGCTATTTCCCAGGTGAGGGCGGTTCAATAGTATATATGGGACATAATTCAAAAAATGTATTTAGAAGATTTTCAGAATTACAAATAGGGAATGAAATAAAAGTAACAACAACATATGGAGAATATAAATATAAAATATATGATATGAAATTAATAAAAGAAACAGATTTAGATAAATTACCAATACAAAACGAAAAGGAAATCTTAATGGTATATACATGTTATCCATTCAATAATATTGGATATACAACGCAAAGATATGTAGTTTATGCGGAATTAGAAAAGTAAAAAACATTTTTTACAGCAAATGAACTTTGAGGAAGGAATGAAAATAAAATGAAAATCGTAGCAAATATAGCAAGATTTATATTAATAACAATACTTACAGTATGTATAATTGCAATAGGAACAATACAGATAGTTTCTTCTACAATTCTAGATAAAAACTACATAATAGGCAAGCTAGAAGAAACAAATTTTTATGAGGAAGTATACAATTTAGTAGAATCAAACTTTGAAAATTACATATATCAATCAGGACTAGAAGAAACAGCATTAGACAATATATGTTCAAAAGAAAAAGTAAAACAAGACATAAACATAATGTTATCTAACATATATGAAGGAACAAATGAAAAAATAGATACAAGTGAAATAAAAGATAATTTGAATAAAAATATTGACAGCTTAAATGTAAGAAATAGGCAAAATTCAACAGCGATTGAACAATTTGTAAATCATATATGCGAAGAATACGAAAGTACATTAATTCACACAGAATATGAAAGCAAAATTAATAGTGTATATGGTAAGATAACAAATATGCTGGATAAAGTACGTACAGCAACGATAATAGCAATTGCAGTAGATATAATATTATTAGTAATAATAAACATAAAACAAATATCAAAATTTGTACAAGCAATAGGAATAGCATTACTAAGTAGCTCACTATTTGAGATAATAGCTGTCTCTTATACACATCTCCGAGCCCACGAGACATCTCAGGATCTCGTTTGGCGGCGTCGGGGTGAACAGGGGGGGGGGGGGGGGGGGGGGGGGGGGGGGGGGGG
>CANBES010000043.1 GCA_947367845.1 uncultured Clostridium sp.
CTATATAAATTGATTATCTGCATATAAATTTTATAAAAATATGCAGATATCATTAATTTTCTGCATATAAAATGTTAAAATATATGCAAATACTATTGATTATCTGCATATAAAATGTTAAAATATATGCAGATACTATCAAAATATATGCGGATAAAAGGAGAGTTATATGAGAAAATTCGATTATTCATTTTTAGATAATGGTTTATTACCTACAAATTTAATAAATTTAACATCAGTAATATATTCATTAAAAACATCTTCTAGTATTAGAAAAGACGAATATGAAAAAATATTTACAGAATTAGAAAAAATAGCAAAAGTTCAATCAGTAAAAAGCTCTAATGCTATTGAAGGAATTATTACAAGCGATGAACGTATAAATGAAATTGTAAATCAAAGTAGTAAACCTTTAAATCACAATGAGGCTGAAATTGCTGGATATAGAGATGCTTTAAATAAAATTCATTTGGAATATAATGATTTAGATTTCACTGAAAAAACTATTTTAGAACTACATAGGATTTTAATGAGTTATACTACCTATGAATATGCTGGAAAATATAAAATTAATAATAATTATATTATTGAAGAAAATAAAGATGGAAGTAGAAAAATACGTTTTACTCCAACATCAGCTAAGGAAACGCCAGAAGCAGTAAACCAACTAGTTCTTGCATATATGGATGCTCGAAATAATTCAAATATTAACCAATTATTACTCATCCCTTGTGTAATATTAGATTTTCTTTGCATACATCCTTTTAGTGACGGAAATGGACGCATGTCTAGGTTATTATCTTTATTATTGCTATATAAAAATGGATTTGATGCTGGTAAATACGTTTCTTTTGAAGAACAAATAAATAATATGAAAGGGTATTATTATTCTTCTCTAAAAGACTCTTCCCTAAATTGGGAGCAAAACGAAAATACTTACGTTCCTTTTATTGAAAATTTCTTATCTACTTTATATATGTGCTATAAAGAATTGGATAAAAGATTTAATGTAGTAAATAGTAATAAAATAACAAAAACTTCAAGAATTGAAGCTACTGTTTTAAATAGTGTTGTTCCAATATCAAAATCAGAAATTTGTAAAGTACTTCCTGATGTTAGCCCAACAACAGTTGAAGCTGTACTTGCAAAAATGATAAAAGATAAAAAAATTACTCGTATTGGAACAGCAAGAGCCAGTAAATATATAAAAAGAGATGAATAAACATCTCTTTTTATATATTGCTAAATTCTTCGTTTGGATTTCCATCAATTAATATTTTTACTTTATTTACTTCTGTTAATTGAGTTAAAGTATTTACTATACTATTTATTAAATTTTCTTTTGCTTTTTCATCTTCTTTATTATAATTTAAAAATTCAGATGAAAAATCTAATGTTATAGTATCTGCTTCCATAAAAGTTTTTAATAATTTTGTATTTTCAGGAATTATTCTTTCTTGTTTTTCATTTTTTGGACCTGCAATTAATAGATTTACTAATGTGTCATATGGCGAATTTACTATTTCTTTTATATTTACTAGCCTTGCTTCTGGTACTAGTTCTTTTGTTTCTTTGTTTATGAAGTATAGGCTTACTATTGTTTGTTTTGCTTGTTCTTCTGATATTTCTTCTTGTGGTGTGTATTCTTGTTGTTCTGTTTGTCTCTCTTTTTGTTCTTTTGCATATTTTATTGCAAAAAACCCCCCTATTATTATAGCTATTAATAATATTGAAAATATTATGATTATTTTTTTGCTTTTCATATGTTCCTCCTTATTTCGTTTTATTTATTATCAATATTATTATTTGTTTGTCCTTTTTAGAACTATTTGTCTTAACTTTTTAACAGTTTTTACCATTTGACAAAATCGCATTTTCCGTATACAATTAGGGGTGTTAGACGAATTAATTAAATGTACAAAAAAGGAGAATTTGTCATGAATGAAATATTACACGTTGGACTAGACGTTGGTTCAACAACAGTTAAAATTATCGTTATGGATAAAAACAAAAACACACTATACAAAAACTACCAAAGGCACTTTTCAGACACAAAAAACACAGTGTGCAATGTATTAGAAGATTTATTAATAAAATATCCTCTAAACACATTCACACTAGCGCTTACAGGTTCTGGAGCAATGTCAGCAGCAAAATTTTTAGGTGTTGACTTTATTCAAGAGGTTGTTTCTTGTAAACGTGCCGTTGAAAAATATATACCAAAAACAGACGTAGTTATAGAGCTTGGTGGAGAAGACGCAAAAATCATCTACTTTGACCAATCAATTGAACAACGTATGAATGGTACTTGCGCAGGTGGTACAGGAGCATTTTTAGACCAAATGGCTTCATTGCTACACACTGATACAGCAGGTCTAAATGAACTTGCAAAAAATTATAAAACAATTTATCCAATTGCATCACGTTGTGGAGTTTTTGCTAAAACTGATATCCAACCTTTAATTAATGAAGGTGCAGCAAAAGAAGATATTGCAGCTTCTATTTTCCAAGCAGTTGTAAATCAGACTATCAGTGGACTTGCTTGTGGTAGACCAATTAGAGGGAATGTTGCATTTTTAGGTGGTCCTTTAAATTATTTATCTGAGCTACGTACTAGATTTATTGAAACTCTACAACTAACAGATGATGAAATAATTGTACCAGAAGAAGCTCACCTATTAGTAGCAAAAGGTGCTGCATTGGATTCTATAAATAGCGAGGAAATAACACCAGATGAATTATCTAAAAAAATAGAAACACTAAAAACATCACATGATAATACATCAAAACCATTAGACCCACTATTCAAGAATGAAGATGAATATGAAAAATTCAAAGAAAGACATAACAAAAATACTGTTAATAGAAAAGATTTAGAAGGATATGAAGGAGACTGCTACCTAGGAATAGATGCAGGTTCTACAACTACTAAATTAGTTTTAATTGATACAGAAGGAAACTTACTATATTCACTATATGGAAGCAATGAAGGAAATCCGCTAAAAAGTGTTATGAATATGCTTAAAAAACTTTATACTGTTTTGCCAAATACAGCAAAGCTTAGGTATAGTGGAGTTACAGGATATGGTGAGAAACTAATTCAAACAGCTTTAAATGTAGATTTAAATGAAATTGAAACAATTGCACACTATACAGCTGCAAAAAAATTCGAGCCAAATGTTACAAGTATTGTTGACATTGGTGGACAAGATATGAAATATATCAGAATGAAAAATGGATCTATCGATAACATTATGCTAAACGAAGCTTGTTCTTCAGGTTGTGGTTCATTTATTGAAACATTTGCAAAAAGCTTAAATATAGAGATTTCTGAGTTTGTAAAAGAAGCTATAAAATCAAAAACACCTGTTGATTTAGGTTCAAGATGTACAGTATTTATGAATTCAAAAATAAAACAAGCTCAAAAAGAAGGGTATTCAGTTGGAGATATTTCAAGTGGTCTATCTTATTCAGTTATAAAAAATGCCATTCAAAAGGTTATGAAAGTAAGAGATGTTGAAACACTTGGAAAACATATAGTTGTACAAGGTGGTACTTTCTATAATGATGCTGTTTTAAGAGCCTTTGAATTAATAGTTGGAAAAGATGTTGTAAGACCAGATATCTCTGGACTTATGGGAGCTTATGGTATGGCTCTACTTTCTAAAGAACAATATGAATCAAACTTAGATATGGAGTATTATTCATCTATATTAAAACTAGATGAATTAGATAAATTACAAATAAAAGTAACACATACACGTTGTAACAACTGTGAAAACCACTGCAAATTAACAATAAATAAATTTAGCAATGGACAAATTCACGTTTCTGGGAACCGTTGTGAAAAAGGTGCTGGAATTATTACAAAATCAAAAAAATTACCAAATTTAGTTCAATATAAGTATGAAAGAATATTTGATTATAAACCATTAGAAGAACAATACTCAATACGTGGAACTATTGGTATCCCTAGAGTTTTGAATATGTATGAAGATTATCCATTCTGGTTCACATTCTTAACTAGTCTAGGTTTTAGAGTTATATTATCAGAAAAAAGTAACCGTGCTACATATGAAAAGGGAATGGAATCTATGCCTTCTGAGTCTGTTTGCTACCCTGCAAAACTTTCTCATGGCCATATTGAAAGCTTATTAGAACAAGGAATTAAAACAATATTCTATCCTTGTATGCCATACTCTAGAAAAGAATATGAAAAAGCTGATAACCGCTACAATTGCCCAATTGTAATTTCTTATTCAGAAGTTCTAAAAAACAATGTAGAAGGATTAAAAGACCCAAAAATAAAATTCTTAAATCCATTCTTACCTTTTGAAAAGAAAAACTTAGTTAAAAAATTATTAGAACTAGACGAATTTAAAGAATATCACTTTACAAAAAAAGAGTTAGAAGAAGCAGCTGATAAGGCTGAAGCAGAATATCAAAAATGTAAACACGACATACGTACAAAAGGATTAGAGACTGTTAGATACTTAGAAGAAAACAACCTAAAAGGAATTGTTTTAGCAGGGCGTCCATATCATATAGACCCTGAAATAAACCACGGAATTGATACATTAATAACATCTTTGGGCTTAGCTGTTTTAACAGAAGATAGCATCTCTGATAAAACAGAAGCAAAACGCCCTATAAGAGTTGTTGACCAATGGGTATATCACGCAAGACTTTACGCAGCTGCAGACTATGTAGGAAAACACGACTGCTTAGAATTAGTACAACTTAACTCTTTTGGATGTGGTGTTGATGCTGTTACTACAGACCAAGTTGAAGAAATTCTATCAAGCTTTAACAAAATGTACACATTAATCAAAATAGATGAAGTAAATAACTTAGGGGCAGTTAGAATTCGTATACGTTCACTTATTGCAAGTATGAAAAAACGTGAACAAGAGAAAGTACAAGAAAAAGCAGATGGAGACTACGGATTAAAGAGAAACATCTTTACAAAGGAAATGAGAAAAGATTACACTATTTTAATACCACAAATGGCTCCAATACACTTTGAATTACTAGAGTCTGCTGTTGCATCTTCTGGATATAAAGTTAAATTGTTAAGAGAATGCACTCAAAAAACAGTAGAAACTGGACTAAAATATGTAAATAACGACGCTTGCTATCCTTCAATATTAGTAACAGGTCAATTTATAGAAGCACTTCAATCTGGCGAATATGACTTAAATAAAACAGCCTTAATCATGTCACAAACTGGTGGAGGTTGTAGAGCAACAAACTATATTGGATTTATTAGAAAAGCTTTAAAAGATGCCGGATTTGGTCATGTTCCAGTAATATCATTCAACATTGTTGGAATGGAAAAAATGCCTGGATTTAAACTTACAATTCCTATGGCTGAAAGACTTTTAAAAATGGTCGTATATGGTGATTTGCTTCAAAAAATGTTAACGAAAAACAGAGCTTATGAAGTAAACAAAGGTGAAACCAAAGCATTATTTGATAAATGGATGGAAAAATGCAAACAATTATTGAAAAAATCAACAAATAAAGAATTTAAACAAAGTATTTATGACATTGTAAATGACTTTGAAAAAATAGAATTAGACACATCAATAGAAAAACCTAGAGTAGGTATAGTTGGAGAAGTGTTAATTAAATATCATCCATTTGGAAACAACTATGTTGCAGAACTTCTTGAAAAAGAAGGAGCAGAAGTCATATTACCAGACTTTATGGGATTTGCAAAATTTATGTGTACTCATAAAATAACATTTAATAGCCTATTAAACACAAATAAAACATCATCTAAATTAATGAAAACTGCTATTAAATTAATAGACCTACTAGAAAAGGACGTAAAAATTGCATTAGCTAACTCTAAGAAAAACTATTTGCCACCTTGCGACATTTGGCACTTAGAAAGCAAAGTAAAAGATGTATTATCAATAGGTAATCAAACTGGTGAAGGTTGGTTCTTAACAGCTGAAATGATTGAATATATTGAGCATGATATTCCAAACATCATATGTGTTCAACCATTTGCATGTTTACCAAATCACGTTGTTGGTAAAGGTGTTATAAAAACAATTAGAAGCAAATATCCAGATGCCAATATCTCACCTGTTGATTATGACCCAGGTGCTAGTGAAGCTAACCAAACTAATAGAATTAAACTTCTTATGACTGTTGCTAAGGATAATTTGAAAACTAAAAATAATATGAAAAAAGCTTTACAAGATGAAAATTCTACATCTAATGCTAAAAAAGAAGAATTAAAAATTAATTAGAAACAGAAGGAAATGTCCTATTGGGGACGTTTCCTTTTGGACATTTTGTTCACTTTGGGACATATCTTTTTGTTTGCTCATATCCTAATTTATATAATTCATCAATTTTATTCATATCCAAAAGACCAACTTTACCACTTTTAATTCTAATTATATTATCTTCCCCTTGCATTTCATAATTAGATAATTCTCTGCACAACAGACTGATTGACCTACTTGCAATTTCTACTAAGTTTTTATCTTGTATATTATCTTCTTTTTCGTCAAACATTATGCTTAAAACACTATCTGCCCCTAAGAATTTTAGCTCTTTCCATGGTACGTTTTCTCTAATTCCCCCATCTATTAACTTAGTGTTTTTATATGTAGATGGTGCAAATACTACTGGGTAACTACAACTTGCTCTTACTGCTTTTCCTATTTCTATGTCGTTTATGAATATTGTGTTGTCTTGTGTTTTGTTTCTGAATTCACATGATGTGAAACAGATTACATTTCCGCTTTCTAGGCTTACACTTGGTATTGCTATTGGCATTTTTATATCTGATATGTTTTCTATTCCTTTTTCACCACAAACTTTATTTATTAATTTTTCAATTTGTTTTCCTGTGTTTAGCCCTTCTATTGTAATTTTTCTTGTGAATATTAGTCCTAGAATTAATTTTATTATATTTATTGGGTCTACATATTTAATTTTTTTGCAATATTTTTTAAAGATATCATACATTTCGTCTGCTGTAAAACCACATGCATATAAACATGCCACTATGCTTCCTGATGATGTTCCTCCTACATAGTCGAATTTTTCTCCTGCTTCTTCTAGTGCTTTTATTGCTCCAATATGTGCAGCACCTTTTACTCCTCCACCTGCTAGGCATAGCCCCTTTTTCATTTTATCACCTCTCCCTTTTTACTGTATTTTATTCTTTTATTTTTTTATTGTGATTTTTAAAACTTTTTGGGACAGGTCAAAAAATTTTTGAAAAGTTGAATTTTTTCTTCTTTTATGCTATATTATTTTTAAAGGAGTAACTAATGAAACAAAATTATTATGAAATATTAGAAGTAGATAAAAATGCATCACAAGAAATTATAAAAAAAGCTTATACAACTTTAGCTAAAAAATATCATCCTGATTTACAGAATGATGATGTAAAACGTTTATATGAAGAAAAACTTAAATTGATAAATGAAGCATATGAAACTTTATCAGATAATGCTAAAAGAACCGAATATAACAAAACACTTATTTCTGAATTGGACACTTTAAGACAAAAAATAGATACACTTTCTAAGGAAAATGAATTATTAAAGAATCAATACCACAATAATTATCAAGCCCAAGAAAATTCTTATTATAAAGCTGTAAATAATATATCATCACAAAGTAATTATAATAATGAACAAACAAAAACTACTCAGCAACAAAATCATTATAATTCATATATAGAAAATTTAAAAAACAGAAGATATAAAACAAAATATAAAAAATACCCAAAAGATTATTTTAAAAATTTCATAGC
>CANBES010000044.1 GCA_947367845.1 uncultured Clostridium sp.
CAGTAAATTCAGGAGAAGAACCAATAGTAAATTTAACAAATACAAGAGCATATAAAATGTTATTTGAAAATGTAGACGAAGCATATTTTTGGCTAGCTTCACGTAGTGTCTTTGCGGGCTCTGGCGGTGCTCGCTTCTGTGTTGGCGGAGTTTATGAGGGCGGAGACGTAGTCGCCGTGGGCTCGTACCACTTGTTCGGTTCCGATGGCGGCTACGAGGATGACCGCTACTGCGGCGTACGTCCTGTAATATGTCTAAAATCTAATATCACAGAAAAAGAAGTGCCTAGAATAGCAGACAGAACAGAAGAAACATGGGGGAGTACAGGTTCAGGAAACGTTCCAACGTAATTTAAAAACCAAGAAGGCCTTTGGTCTTCTTGGACAAAGCGCGAAAAGGAAAAATTAGATAAATCTAGTAAACGGCATAAAATAATTATGGCAAAAAGGTATTGCAATTTAAGAAAGTATATGGTAAAATACTATAGTATTTACGAGAAAAGCCTTAAGGAGGAAGAATAAATGGGAATAGTAAAAGGAATATTAATAGCAATTTACCTAATAGTAGCGCTAGTATTAATAATATTAACACTAATACAAACAAAAGAAGACGCAGGATTGTCTTCAACAATAACAGGTTCATCAACAAATAACTTCTTCGAAAAAAACAAAGGAAGAACAAAAGAAGGAAAACAAAAAAGATGGACAATAATTCTAGCAATAATATTTGCAATACTAACAATCGCACTAGGAATTATATATATGATGAAATAAAACAAAAAAGGGCTATTTTATTCAAAATAAAATAGTCCTTTAAAAATTGTGCTAATCCTGCCAACAGGGACGGACCTTTTTGGCAGGAAGCTGCCAAGGGGGACCGTCCCCATTGGCATTTTGGCAGGAAGCTGCCAAGAAGGACCGTCCCCATTGGCACAGGAAAGGAGAGAGTGAATGAGAAAAGAAGGAATATATAGAAAAAATCAAAAGGGATTTGGATTTGTTAAAGTAGAAGGTGAAGAAGATGAAATATATATTGCCAAAGAGAATTCAAAAAACGCACTAAATGGAGATAAAGTGCTAGTAAAAATATTACAAGAAGAAGGAACAGGGAGTAACAAAGATAAGAGTGCAGAGGGAAAAGTTGTAGAGATTTTAAAGCACGAAAAAGATGTAGTTGTAGGAATTTTTCAAAATAGCAAAAATTTTGGTTTTGTAGTACCTGATGATAAGAATTTTGGAACTGATATTTTTATTTCTAAGAAGGATTTTGGAAAGGCAAGAAATAATCATAAGGTATTAGTAAAGATAACAAAGTTCCCAGAGAAGGGAAAGAATGCGGAAGGTAAGGTTATTGAGGTTATAGGTAATGTTAATGAGGCTGGTGTTGATATGTTATCTTTGATAAAAGAACACAATTTACCTTCAACATTTCCAAAACCAGTTGTAAAAGAGGCACAAAAATATGGACAAGCTATTGATAAAAATGACATAAAAAATAGGGTTGATTTAAGAGATAGAATTATTTTTACAATTGATGGAGAAGATGCGAAAGATTTAGATGATGCCGTAAGAGTGGAAAAATTAGAGAATGGAAATTACAGATTAGAGGTTCATATAGCAGATGTAAGCCACTATGTAAAGGAAAATTCATTGCTAGACCAAGAAGCTCTTTTAAGAGGAACTAGTATTTATATGCTAGGAAGGGTAATTCCAATGTTACCAAGAGAACTTTCAAATGGACTTTGTAGTTTAAATGCATGTGAAGATAGGTTTACATTATCTTGTATAATGGAAATTGACAAAAAAGGGAAAGTTGTGTCTTCACAAGTGTATAAAGCTGTTATAAATGTAACTGAGAGAATGAGCTATAAAGATGTGCAAAAGATAATAGACGGCTCAGATGAAGATGTTTTAAAAAGATACAAGCCATATATCCAAGAGTTTAAAAACATGGAAGAGTTAGCACAAATTTTAAAGGCAAGAAGAGTAGAAAACGGTTACTTGAATTTAGATATTCCAGAAAGCAAAATTGAATTAGATATGCAAGGAAGAGTAACAAAAATTGCTAAATATGAAACTACATTTGCAAATGAAATTATAGAGCAATTTATGCTAACAGCAAATGAAACAATTGCAGAAAAATTTTATTGGCTAGAAGCACCATTTATTTATCGTGTTCACGAAGAGCCAGACCTTGAAAAAGTGCAAGATTTGAATAAGTTTTTATTTAATTTTGGATTAAAGATAAAAGCAAATAAAGATAATATCTATCCAAAAGAATTTGCAAAAATATTAGAAGAAATAAAAGGCAAGGAAGAGGAAAAAGTAATATCGACATTAGTTTTAAGAACATTGAAAGTTGCAAGATATGAAGCAGAAAATAGTGGACATTTTGGAATTGCAAGCAAATATTACTGTCACTTTACATCGCCAATTAGAAGATATCCAGACTTATTCATACACAGAGTTATTTCAAAATATTTAGAAGAGAATTATATTTTAGATGATGAAGAACTTGAAAAGTTTGCAGAACAAGCAGAAGATAGAGCCAAAAAATCATCTGAAAGAGAAAAGGTTGCAACAACTGTTGAAAGAGAGGCAGAAAAAATTAAAAAAGCCGAATATATGGAAGCAAGAGTTGGGAATGAATATGACGGAATTATTTCTTCTGTTACACAATTTGGAATATTTGTAGAACTAGAAAATACAGTAGAGGGGTTAATCAGGTTTGAAGATCTAGGTAATGAATATTTTATTTATGATGAAGAGAGAAAGCGTTTAATAGGAGAAAGAACTAATAAAACCTATAAAATAGGAGATAAAATCAAAATAAGAGTTAAAAAGGCAAGTAAGCTATTAAGACAAATTGACTTTGAAAGTGTCAATTTGTCCATATAACATAATTTGCAAATATTGAAACAAGTAGAGAAAAGGAAATGACAATAATGCCACCCCATTTATTATTCATTTCCTTTATTTCATATATAGCAAAACCTATAACTTTAAGTAGGGAATAAATACTTACAAATAAAAATATAATGTGAAAAATTAAACTAGCCATAGTGTATCCTCAAAAATATATTTAGGTTTTTATAAGGATTTACCTATAAACCATTAAAATTAAGTTTCTGTAAGAAGCATTCCAGATTTTATAGAAGTATCAACTTCTACATCAAAAAAAGCGTTTTTGTAATTTTCGTGCCAATTATATTCTTTATATTCCTTATCAGTAAAGAAGTTTTTCAAAGACGATGTTCCAAAATTGTTGATGTCTGATTTAAATTCTTTTGAAGTTTTATATAAATAATCCTTAAATGTAGACTGTAAATAGCTATTACATGTACTAGAAATTCTATCTAATATTTCAGGAGATAGATATTTGGCGTTTTCAGTCATTGAGTGAATTCTGCCGTCAAATTTCAGTTTTACACTCACATAGGGAGTTGTGGTAGAAGTATCAACCTTAATTTCAGTAGTTTTGACAGGAGACATATAAATATCTAAATATTCGTCATTATTTATAGGGTTAGGAATTGAAATTAGAAATCTTTCAATCTGATTTCTTATATTTAAAAAGGCAATAGTTTCAAGTGCATCCAGTTCGCCAACAAGCTGGTCAGCTTTAAAAATTGCAAGGCCTATATTCTCTGCACCATTTTGGCCTGTAATTGAAGAATTATTTGCCTTTAAAGAATAATCCTTTTGGCTATTTGTCTCGCCTGTTTCTTGGTTAGAGGCATCTAGTTGAACTCCACCTAATATTCCATAAGGCTGACAGGTTGGACAAGTTAAAGAGTTGAAAAAACTACCAATTGTTGCACAAGGCATATAACCTGTATATTTGCTAGAGTTTGTAAATATCTCGTAATACTTAGAAATTAGAGATTCCAGCTCTGGTTGAGTTTGCTCTAAATAGTATTTTGCAGAACATTTGCTGATAACAATATTTGTAGAAGGCCTAATTTGAGAGTCGTTAATTAAAGTATAAATTTCGTCAGAGATACCTTGTGTTGCTAGTTCTTCAGAAAATATAATTACCTTACAGTGAGACATATTTATCTGTTTTCCAAGATATCCATTTATTAAGTTTATTGCATTACTTAAAGAAGAGGCTGTAATGGTATTTATAACTGAAGTTGGTTTTTCATTAGAACCGCCTTCAGAAACGGATACTGGTGTGGAAAATTGAAAACTTACTTCTAGTGCGTTATCAGAAGCGGTATCTATACCAATTGCCAAAACATAAGCAAGATTGTCTATACTGAGTGAAGAATATGAACGTGAAAATCCTATAATGAAGACTACAATAGCTATAAAAATTACGGCATTTTTAAAGAATTTATTCATGTTTTTTTATTCCTTTCTTAAAACACTAACTGTTTGTTTTTTCTTTAATAGATTAGCAAGAACTAAAATACTAATTCCTAAACCAAATACGATAATGATTACACACCAAGGATAAATTTTGCTCTCAAAGTGCTGAGATATAGCATAGTTTTTTGGGAAAAGTGCAATAGCAAAGATTAGCAAACTAAATATAGAGTTTAATGGCTTTTTGGTTTGTATATTAGTAAGTTTTTGAAAAATACTCATGGAGAATTTAGAAACTATACTTAAGTAACAAGCAAAAGCTAAAATCCATATTAATAAGAAAATAGATTCTAATCTTTGGAAAAAGCTACCTATTTCAATATATCTTGCAGCAGTGTACAATGGCGTTATCTCACTAACTGTAACGAAAAACGAAAACATAAATAATAATGTTGCAATACTAAAGATAAGATATATAACTGATGTTCCAATAGAACTTATTACTATTTTTTTAAATTTCTCTGGTTCTTTAAGAAGCGGGGGAATAAAATATAAGTAAGCAATTCCACCAAATGATGCAATATTAACAAGTCCAGAAACAAATGTATTGTAAATTCCATCACCTAGAATTGGAAAGATTTTTTCAGGTTCAAAAATTTTCATATTTGCTAAAAATAGAAAAACTATACTAACTAGAACAATTGGCAATATTATTAAATTAGTTTTTAAAGTTGCACTAAAATCTAAACCATTTCCAATGTATACAGCTATAGTAAAAAATGCAAGTATAAAAATAATGTCAGTCATAGGATAATAAATAATTTTCAAACTTTCGCAAAAGTTGCGTAGTAACACACTGGATGATATTATGAAGAATGAGATAAATATAGTGCCTACAATATTTTTAAATATTTTTCCACCGACCAATTCTGAAATATCTATAATATCTAAACCAGGGAATTTTTTGAATAATTTAAATATTAGGTATGCAATTGTAATTGCGATAAATCCGACATATATTAAATTGAGTATGCTAGCAGATTTTTGAGATGATAGTATATCATGTGGCATTGAAAGCATAGTATGAATTACGGTTATTGTGAGTATAAGCATAATTGCTTCCATTGTACCTATTTTTGATTTTGACATATTTGATGTTCCTTTCTATTTATTTGTATTTTGAGATTGTTTCCATTTCATAACAAATTTAGGCTGTTCTCTTTCTTTTTTAGTTCCCATGTAAGGTGGGTAATATTCTCTGTTCCAAATAGGTGGCAAAAAATATCCATTTCCTTTTGATTTACTCATAGGTGCAAATGGTGTTGTGTAGTGAACTCCGAATGATTTCAAACTGCACAAAATAGAAATATAGATAAACAATCCAAGAGAAATTCCTAAAAATCCAGCCATAAATCCAAGCAATACAAACAAAAATCTATAATATCTTAAATGAAATCCAAATGAATAATCAGGAATAGCAAATGAAGATATACCAGTAATTGCAACTACAATAATCAAAATTGGACTTACAATGCCAGCACTAACAGCTGCCTGTCCCAGAACCAAAGCACCAACAATTCCGTATAGTAGGTCCAATAGGAGAAGGAACTCTTAAGCCAGCTTCACGAATAAGCTCAAACGAAATTTCCATAAGTAAAAGTTCTACAATAATTGGAAAAGGTACATTCTCCCTTGACGATAACATAGAAAAAAGTAGACCAGTAGGCAAAATTTCTTGATGAAAACTAGTTACTGCAACATATAATCCTGGCAATAATAATGTAATAAAAGCAGCTATAATCCTTAAAACTCTAAGAAAATTGCCAAAACTTGTTTTCAAATTTGTATCTTCAGGAGATGTTAAAAAATCAAACAATAAACCAGGCATAATAATAGCATAAGGGGTACCATTTACAATTACAATAACTCTACCATCTAACAAATATTTACTTGCTTTGTCAGGCCTCTCAGTAAGCAACACTTGCGGAATTCCTAGAGTATCAGAATCCGACAATAATTGCTCCAGCTCACCGGCAGACAAAAGAGAATCTATATCCAAATTATTTAATCTAAATTTAACTTCATTTATTAAATCGTTGTTTGTAAGATTATCTATATAACAAACAGCACATTTAGTTTTTGTTATTTTTCCAATTTCTATATTCTCTATAACTAGACTTTCATTATTAATAATACGTCTTAATAAAGAAGTATTGGTTCTGATATTTTCAACAAAAGCTTCATGAGGACCTTTTATAATAATTTCATTATTTGGAGCATCTACACTCCTTTGCTTAAAACCTTTAACATCAATATTAAAAGCTATATTTAAGGTATCAACAAATAATCCACAATTACCGAGAATTAATGCCAGAAATAACATCTTCAAAATTAGTCTCTTGAGTAACAGCATTTTGAGGCATTAAACAACCTAATAAATATGACGGCAAATCAAACTTCTTCACCTTTCGAACAGTGATATTATTAGTCACAGCCTCTGAAATAACTTTATTCTGAGACCCGTCAAACGAATTACTTTTATTACGAAGCATTAAAGGCTTTAAAACAAAATCATCCATAATTTGAGAATCAACCATTCCATCAATATAAAGCAAAAAAGCATTATACTGCTTGCCACGAGCATTAATCGTAAAATTCCTTAGAATAATATCACTATTAATTAGCAAATTATATTTTGTCTTCAAATACTCTTCATTAACTGTCAAACTCGGATAAATATCAACTTTTTCATTTTCATTTGAACTATTTTCATTAAAATTTTTTGAATCCTGAGACAGCTCTGTATTTGAGAGATTAAATTGATACTGCTTTGTTGGCATATATTCAAAAAATTTATTAAATAAATCTTTAAATATTTTATCAATAATAATTGTTTTTGTAAATATTTATAAAAATTGTTATTTGAGTGAGTAATTATTTTGTAGATTATTAATATCAAATATATTATTCATATACAGTTCCTTGTTCAAGCAATTCTCATAGAAGTTCTAAATAAATTTTGTGGCACCCTTCCAAGAACAAGCTTGAACTCTTTCCACAAAATTTTATTAAGAATTTCTAATTCAAATTACTTTCAAAAGCGGAACTTCCATTCATAATATATTTGATATTAATAAAGCTAGAAAAAGAAAATAATACTC
>CANBES010000045.1 GCA_947367845.1 uncultured Clostridium sp.
CACCTAAGGTTGAGCAATACAGTAAAAACTCTAAATTAGATACTTGGGTAAAATTTATAACTAAGTCAGGAGATATCGATATGGAGAATTCTAACGATGCTATAAAAAAAGCTAAAGAAGTATTAGAAGAAATTAGTCAAGATGAACATGAAAGATATTTGGCTCATTTAAGGCAAAAACATATTTTAGATCAAAATGCTATTGAAAAAGCTGGTTTTAATAAAGGATTGAAACAAGGCATCGAGCAGGGCTTAGAGCAAGGCATTGAACAAGGCATTGAGCAAGGCACAAAATCTAGCCAACTTGAGATTGCTAAAAAATTAAAAGAAGAAAATTTAGATGTAGATATAATATCAAGAACTACTGGTTTAACAAAAGAAGAAATAGATAATTTATAATTCTAAAATTTTATTAAGAAATAAATATAAGAAATAATTGAAACAGCATTAATATTTAGTATTAATTCTACTAATATTAATGCTGTTTTTATTTTTGTCCTTTTTTGTCAATAAATTTTAATCTATTATTTGCAAGTTTGCAAATTTTGCCATAAGCCTTTTATGACCTGATTTTGTAAAATCTATGTCTACTTTTAGGTCTTCTCCTTCTGCTTCTACTTTTCCTATAATTCCTTCACCAAACTTTTTATGCATTACTTTTACTCCTGCTTTGTATTTTGATAAGTCTACATTTCCTGAGTTCGTTTTTGTTGATAGTGTGTTTAAGAAGCTTTCTGCTGTTCTAAACATAAATCCTTGGTTTCCAACTTTGTTAGTTGATGCTGCGGCTGCTACGGCTGGCTCTTTTTCGTTTATTTTGTATGTTTTTATGCTACCATTTCCAATATTATTGTTGTTTTTACTTCCATATGTCCAACTGTATTTTGAATCTTTAAACATTTCTTCTTTATTGTTTGTTTCTCCAAAGGCTTCTTCATATCCTTCTAGTAGTTCTGCTGGTATTTCTGTTAAAAATCTTGATGTTGGGTTATAGCTTGTTGAACCAAATATTGTTCTTTGTTTGCTACATGTTAGGAATAAGTTTTCTTTTGCTCTTGTTATTCCTACATAGCATAGTCTTCTTTCTTCTTCTAGTTCTCGTGGTTCTGATATTGATTTATATCCTGGGAATATTCCTTCTTCTAGCCCTACTAGGAATACTACTGGGAATTCCAATCCTTTTGCACTATGTAATGTCATTAATGTTACGTAGTCTTCTGTTTCTTCTAGGTTGTCTATGTCGCTAGATAATGTTATTCCTTCTAGGAATTGGCTTAGTCCATTTTCTGCTTCTTCCTCTTCGAATTCTATTGCTACTGTTAGGAATTCGTCTAAGTTTTCTATTCTGTTTGTTGCTTCTATTGTGTCTTCCGCTTCTAATGCTCTTGTGTATCCACTTTTTCTTAGTGTTGCTTTTATTAATTCTGATATTTTCATTTCGTCTTTTTTAGCTTTTAGCTCTTCTATACAATTTACAAATTCCCTAGAATTTAGGTATACTCTGTTTAGTCCATATTGTTCTGCATTTTTTATTACTTCATACATTGATGTTTCGTTTGCTTGCGCTATTTGTTCTATTTTATCTAAGCTTGTTTTTCCTATTCCCCTTTTGGGTTCGTTTATTATTCTTTTTAAGCTTAAATTGTCATTTCCATTTTGTATTAATCTCAAGTATGCTATGATGTCTTTTATTTCTTTTCTTTCATAGAATTTTAGCCCACCTATAATTTTGTATGGTATTCCTTCTCTTCTAAGCATTTCTTCTATTGCTCTTGATTGCGTATTCATTCTGTATAATACCGCAAAGTCTGAGTATTTGTAGTATTCTTCTCTTTTTAAGTGGTTTATTTGTTCTACTATGTATGTTCCTTCGTCATATTCATTTTGTGCTTGGTATACTCTTGGTAAGTTTCCTTGTTCGTTGTTTGTCCACAATTCTTTTTTGTATTTTACTTCGTTATTTTTTATTACACTATTTGCTGCTTTTAATATGTTTCCTGTACATCTATAATTTTGTTCTAGTTTTATTATTTTTGTCCCTGCAAAGTCTTTTTCAAAATTTAATATATTTGAAATATCTGCACCCCTAAATGAATATATTCCTTGGTCATTGTCTCCTACTACTGTGATGTTTCCGTGTCTTGATGCTAGCATTGTTACTAGTGTAAATTGTGATTTGTTTGTATCTTGATATTCGTCTACTAAAACATATTTGAATTTGTTACTGTAATATTCTAATATATCTTCATTTTCCATTAGTATTTTTATTGTGTAATTTATGATGTCGTCAAAATCTATTGCATTGTTTTCTTTTAATCTTTTTTGATATAATTCATATACTGTTGCTATTTTTTCTTTTCTGAAGTCGCCGTTTGCTCTTGCTTGGTATTGGTCTGGTTCTAGCATTTCGTTTTTGGCGTTGCTTATTTCTGATAGTACTGCTCTGTCGTTAAATAGTTTGTCATCTATACTTAAGTCTTTTAAACAGCTTTTTACTAATGATTTTTGATCTGTTGTGTCAAATATTATGAATGATGTATCAAACCCTATTCTATCTATAAATCTTCTTAGTATTTTTACGCAGATTGAGTGAAATGTTCCCATCCATAGGTCTTTTGCTGCTTCTCCTATTAGGTTTGCTATTCTCTCTTTCATTTCGTTTGCTGCTTTATTTGTAAATGTTATTGCTAGTATGTCCCATGGTTTTGCACCTTTTTCTTCTATTAAGTATGCTATTTTGTGTGTTAGCACTTTTGTTTTTCCACTTCCTGCTCCTGCTATTACTAGGCATGGGCCTTCTGTTGTTACTACGGCTTCGTGTTGTTTGTCGTTTAATCCTTCTAATATATTTTGCATTTATATGTTCCTTCCTTTTTTCATTTGTCTGCTCTATTATAACAACATTTGTTCTCTTTTACAATGCTTTTTTTGAAATTTTGATATAATTTTATTTATGTATCTAATTCATATTGTTTCTATTTTATAAAAAATTATTTGTTTTTTATAAGCTTGTTGCAAATATTCCAATTATAAATCCCAACATATTTCCTATCGCTGTCATTCTTCCTTTGTATAACTTGTTTGATTCTGGCACAAGCTCTCCGTGACACAATATACAACATTGCACCTGCTGAAAAGCTTAGGCAAAAAGCTATTACAGCTTGTGATATTCCACCTATTATTGCTCCAAAAAAAGCACCTATTCCTGTTGTTATTCCTGATAAAACTACATAGAATATTACTTTTCCTATTTTCATTCCGCCATTTTTCATCGGTACTGCCATTGATATTCCTTCTGGTATGTCGTGTAGGCATATTGCTATTGCTAGGCTAAGTCCTAGTTTTATAGATGCTTCAAATCCTGAACCTATTGCTAATCCTTCTGGAAAGTTATGTATCGCTAGTCCTATTGATACTATTATTCCTGTTTTTAGAAGATTGTTTGTACTTTTTTCTATTTTGTTGTTGAATTTCTTTTCTACTAACAAGTCACAAAATATCATTGCTATTATTCCTATTATTGTTCCAAATACTACTGTTGTTATCTTGCTTATTCCAAATGCTTCTGGTAATAGGTCAAAACATATTACTGCCATCATTAGTCCTGATGCAAATGCTAGTATGAAACTTAGGAATTTATTTGAGTGCTTTTTTATTGTTACTCCTATTATTCCACCTAACGTTGTTCCAAATGTTCCGAAGAATAATCCTAACAATGTTGTTTTTAGTATTTCCATTCAAATTCTCCTTATTATAAATTAGTTTCTGTTATTTTAATTTATGTGAAAATTTTTATTTTATTACATTTTAAGATTATATAGAAAAAAATAAAGACCATTGTTAAAACAACAGTCTTTTTGAACAAATACCCTATTTAAAGTATTCGTTCACAACATCTTCCAATATCGGTACATTATTTGGAAATACCAATTTTTCATTTAGCAATTGCCGTATTTTTTGGAGATTTGCCCAAATAATTTCTTTAGTCTCGTTAGTATCATATTGATACTCAGTTTTTGTACACAAACTTCCATCAATTTTGTATACTGCGACACTGTGAAATACAATATCTCCCGAAGGATATCGAGTGATATGTTTTGGTCCTGCATAAATTTTTAGCAATTTCATGTCTTGTGGATTTGCTAAATATGCAGTTTCTTGAAATAGCTCCATAACAGCACATTCTTCATATGTCTGCCCTAATTCAATTGAACCGCCTGGCAACCCATAAATATTGAAGTCTTTTCTCAACTGTAACAATATTTCTGTTTGGCCTTGCTCATTTTTACGATAGACAATTACTCCTGTTCCTGGTACTTGTAATGCTCCATTACCACAACTTTTTCTTACTTTTTCCACATATGGCTCAAAGGTAATTTTTTCTCCATTTTTCATGGAGTAATAGTTGCCTTCGTAATAAATTGCGTTAATTGAATAAATCACTAATGCTCCTGTTTCATTATCCAATTCCCAACCAGAATTTTTATTACCTAAGTATTTTTTCCGTAATTTGAAGATTTGTTCTTTTTTCATTTTGTAGCCCTCCTTGGGTATTTACTTTGACAGTATACCATACTTTCCAACTTATGTCTACCCTTTTTTGTAACCTAATAAATATTTTAGGCAGGTTATATAGTTATAATTTAACTTTTAACCTGCCTTTTTTTATTCTTCTTCACCTTTTAATCTTTCAGCCCTATCTGCTGCAATTAAGTTATCAACCATTTCGTCTATATCTCCATTTAGGAAATTTTCCATTTGATATATGCTCATTCCTATTCTGTGGTCTGTAATTCTTCCTTGTGGATAATTGTATGTTCTTATTTTTTCACTTCTATCTCCTGAGCCAACTTGTGTTCTTCTAGCATTTGCAACTGCACTGTCTTGCTTTTCTTTTTCTATTTCATATAGTTTCGTTCTTAGCATTTTCATTGCATTATCTTTGTTTTGGAATTGTGACCTTTCTGTTTGACATTCTACTACAATTCCTGTTGGTTCGTGTATTAGTCTTACAGCTGATGATGTTTTGTTGATGTGTTGTCCTCCTGCTCCTGATGCTCTAAACACTTCCATTTTTATATCTGCTGGGTTTATTTCTATTTCTACATCTTCTACTACTGGCAATACTGCTACTGTTGCTGTTGATGTGTGTATTCTTCCGCTACTTTCTGTGTTTGGTACTCTTTGTACTCTGTGTACACCACTTTCAAATTTTAGTCTACTGTATACTCCTTTTCCTGTTATCATAAATGATATTTCTTTGTATCCACCTAAACCTGTTTCGTTTTCGTTTAGTACTTCTAATTTCCAACGTCTTTTTTCTGCATACATTGAGTACATTCTAAATAAAGTTCCTGCAAATAGTGCTGCTTCTTCTCCTCCTGCTCCTGCTCTTATTTCACACATTATGTTTTTATCATCGTCTGGGTCTTTTGGTATTAGTAAAAATTTCAATTCTTCTTCTAATTTTGGCATTTGCTCTTTTGAACTATAATATTCTTCTTCTGCTAATTCCTTCATATCTGGGTCTTGCATTAGTTCTTCTGCTTCTTCCATTGATTGTTTTACTTTTTTATATTCTCTAAATTTTTGTACTATTTCTTCTATACTTGCATGCTCTTTCATTAATTTTTGCCATTCTGAGTTGTTTGAAATGACTTCTGGGTCTGCTATCATTTTTGTTAATTCTTCATATCTTTTTTCTACTGCTTCTAGTTTCTCAAACATATAAACGCTCCTTTTTGTTATTTTCTTCCAAACTATTATACTACGTTTTACTGGCTTTTACAAGTGGTTATTGCTAAGATTATATCAATTCTATATTATTAAAATTAACATTTAAATTTTTTAATATTTCTTTTTCTCTATTTGTACATGTAAGAATTATTATTTGATGTTTCTCAAATCTTTCACTAATATATTTTAAAATATTTTTCAATCTTTCTGTATCATAATATGCAAATGCTTCATCTAAAATTATTGGCATTTTTTCTTTTGATAATTCTTCCACCATCGATAATCTTAATGACAAATATAATTGGTCGATTGTTCCAATACTTAATTTAGATGCTGGCACATAATTTCCATTTTCCAATTCTACTATTAATCCTGTCTCTTATACACATCTCCGAGCCCACGAGACATCTCAGGATCTCGTATGCCGTCTTCGGCTTGAAAGGGGGGGGGGGGGGGGGGGGGGGGGGGGGGGGGGGGGGGGGGGGGGGGGGGGGGGGGGGGGG
>CANBES010000046.1 GCA_947367845.1 uncultured Clostridium sp.
TTATATACACACTTTTTATCATATTATTATAGGAACTTTGCATCTCTGCCTGAAAACTTGCTTGTGTTAATCCTATTCCACTTAAATAATTGTCTGTATCATTATCATAAGGACTTACTATATCTGGTTCTCTATAATCATCCGTAGTTGTTGTACAACCACTTCGTACAATTGAGGCTGTATCTGTAAAATCGTATAATAATCCTCTATATTGTAGCTCTGCATTTGGGTCTGTCGCTATATTTACAGCCATTGCTTTATTTGTTGTTCCTTGTTCTTCACTTTCAGCTATTGCTGTTGGCACTGGTATCCATACAAATTCATTTCCGTCACTTTCTCCTGTTGTTTCATTAAAATGGTCTGTTATAACTAATCCTTCTGATATATCGTTCAATCCAGGTACAATTCCAAATCCTACTGGAATTACCGCTGTCTCTCCACCTTCTGTATATTTTTTATTACTTCCTGTTACTATTTCTCCAACCTTCGCTGGTTCTGGTGGAACTACTACATTCCCTGTTGTTATATCTAATGTAACATCATAACCTTTATATTTTACTGTACAAGTATTGTCTCCATTATCTACTATATCTGTATCTTGCACTCCTAAATTTTTATTTACATTTGTCTTAAAATCTTCATAATTAAACTTTCCAGTGTTGTCTATACTTCCTAAATATTCTAACTTAACAGCTTCTTCTGCTGATGCTTTATCTGTCTTTTCCTTTGAACTTGCTGCTTTTGTTAGTACTCCATTATCGCCTGTTAATGTCGCTATTGCTACTCCTGCAAGTATTAGAAGCACAATTATTGTGATTACTAGTGCTATTAATGTAATACCTTTGTTTTTCTGTTTCATTATAAATTTCCCTTTCTATCTTTTGTTTTTTACCTTTTCATTTTACCACTAATTATGTAATTAATCAATGCAATATTAGGTTTCTAATATTACATTTTTGTTACAATTCTTCTTTATTTCCTTTTTTGCTAGTATCATTATTTTGTTCTAGCCAATTAAAAAATTTTGGATAATCACCTTTGAATTGTAATGGATTTTCGTCTATTAACTTTCTAATTTCTTCTTTTTTCATATAATAGATTTGTTGTATTCCATCTTTATCATAGTTCAAATTTCCATCATAAACTAATTTATACATTTTCGAGAAAGCACTGGTGTCTATATCATAAGGTTTAAAATATCCTATTTCCTCTAATTTAACATTTGTAATTCCAAGTTCTTCTTCTAATTCTCTGTATGCTGCTTGTTCATATGTTTCTCCTGATGATACATGTCCTCCTACGGAACAGTCATAACAATTTGGAAATACTCTTCTGTTTCCACTTCTTTTTGGTACAATTATTTTATTGTCACTTGTAAATATCATTATGTTTATAACTCTGAAATTTCTCCAATTGTTTTTATATATAATGTTTCTGTCTTCTTTCCCTATAACGTTGTCATTTTCATCAACTAAGTCTAAATATTCAATTTCTTCCATTTCTACTTTCTCACCTTTCTTTTTCTTCCATAGAACTCTTCTATCTGCTAAAATAATACCATAAAATCTAATATTTTACAATAATCTAAAATTGCAACTACATTTTCAAACAAAAGTTTTGTTTTTTGTTAAAAACTATTGATTTTTTTGTACAATTTTATTATAATAAATCTTACAAGAAAGGATGTTTGATATATGCAAGAACTATTAAATATTTTAAATAATACAAAGGCTAGTTTAGACAATTACTATGAAATACATAAGTTTGAAGATTTTTCTAGTAAACGAAATACTCCTAAAGATTACCTTGAATGGATCGATAAAAAAACGAAAATTATAATGAATTCTTCAGAGTTTATAGAAAAATCAAAAGAATACATTGTTCGTGGTAATGTTGTATGGGTTGAATTTGGATTTAATATAGGTGAAGAATTTAGTGGTAGGCATCCTGCTGTTGTTTTAAAAAATGGTGGTAAAACATTATTAGTTCTTCCTATTACAAGTAAGCAGCCAACAGAAAAACAGCTTGCTAGTAAAACCTATGTTGAACTTGGCAAAATATATAACTTTAAAACAATGAAAAGATGGGTAAATATTTTTAACATTAATCCTATAAGTATTGAAAGAATAGATTTTACAAAGAAAAAGGGAAATGTTAAGGGAATTGATTTAGATAATATATCAAAAGCATTTTTAGACTCTGACCTTTTTAAATATAAACCTTCTAAGAATACTTAATGATTTATAAAGATTTTTGCATAAAATCCTTGATTTTTACATAAAAATATAGTATCATTTAATTAATAGGAAATCTATTTAATTAGATGACTGAGAAGGCTCATTTAGGTGAGCAGTTATGATTTAGAATGTAGCTCATATAGAAATATATGAGCTACAGTTTTTTGGTCGGAAACTCTCATAAATTTCAAATAATTTATGAAAGTTTCCGATAAATATGTAATAGAATTATATAACTCAGCATATTTTTATTGAACTTTTTCCAATATCCTTATTTGATATGTATAACCTTTAAACCTAGTTTCAAACTTTTCATCAGAAACCACTTTATACTGTACATTTTCTTCTAAATCCAAATTATCTGAATTCACCACAAAAATTCTTCCATTTGCCTTTTGAGCAGCTTCTTCAAAATTATTTACTACTCCCATTTGTGGAGCAAAAGCCTTATAAGCTTCTTCAATTCCCCAATTTTCAACATTTAGGAAGTATTGTTTATTTGTATCGACTAAAGCTGCAACAACTCCACCTTCATTAATACCTGAATATACAATTATATCATTTGGCTGTAATTCTTCTTTTAAATATTCAATTGCCTTATTGTTAGATTGGTCATAGTTTTCTTCTTTTAAAGATATTGAATTCATCAATGCAAAAACCATAACAACTCCACAGATAATTCCAATTGCAAATTTGTTATCTTCTTTTACTAAGAAATATGAAATTGCAAATATTAGTAATCCTGTTATTGTAAATAGATATCTAGGGTATAAAATTGGAGATATTATTGAGAATATTGCCATTGCTATTATTACAATTACATATATTACTAATGGTATTATTCCTAGTTTTATATCTTCTTTGTTTTTAATATTTTTTATTATGATGCATGCGATGTAAATTGCTAATAATGTTGCAAATATTGTTGGTACTGTTTCTTGTAAGTTTCCTTTAAATTGGAAGTTTATAATGTCTATCAATATTTGTGGGAATTGTATTGTAATCCAAAACCCGCCTCCAACTCCCATCATCTGTCTTATAAATACAATTAGCCAAGGTGTGTATATTAGTACTTGCATTGCTTCAACTATAAAGAATTTTGTTAATAAATTTTTTCCTAATTCTTTTCTGTTTTTTATTACATAGATAATTAACCCTAAATTAGTTATTCCTGCACACACTAATGCATAATAATGCATATAACAGCTTGTTACACTGAATATTCCAAATAATATTAAGTTTTTTAGGTCTTTGTGTTTTATAAATCTATATAAGTATATTGCCATTAGTGTTACAAATGTTATTGTCCACGAATACATTCTTATTTCTAGTGCATAGTTTAATATTGCTGGTAAAAACATACTAAAAAATGTGAATAGTAATCCTGTTTTTGTTCCAAAATCTTTCTTGATATGTGTTAGACCTAATATTCCTAACACAACTATTCCTAAAACTGAAAACAGTCTGTATGCTATTATGTTTGTCCCAAATATTATATTTACTATTTTTAGCATCCAATAATATAAAATTGGGTGTACGTCGTGTGAGCCTATTGTCCATATTTCTGAAAATGAATGTTCTACTATTCCTACTGAGTATGCTTCGTCAAACCATATGTTGCTGTGAAATGCTGGTATTAATAATAAAATTGCACCTATTATGATTATTGCTATGTGTATTATGTTCTCTTTTTTTAATATTTTTTCTTTCATTTTTGATTTGTTCCTCTCTTAATAAGAATATCGTTTTGCTCTTAGAACGAAAAAAGTTAGCTTTTTACAGCCAACTTCTCCTTTTTTTCTAAATGTCTTTGTAGCAAAACTTTTTTGCCCTGTCCTAAAAAGTTTTAATCTTCTTGCAATTGTGTTTCTGTTATTTTTATATCTCTTACATGGTTTATTTTTTCCCATGTTGTTTCTCTTTTAAATAGACATTTGAAGTTTATTAGTAACCATGATCCCATAAATAGTGGATAACATGCTAATCCTTTTAGCATTGGTTTTATTGGTCTTTTGTCTAAAAACATTGCTATAACTGCTGTTCCTATTGGGAATAGGAATGTTGGAACTAAGTAACGTATTATATTTATTATTAGTTCTGCTTGTGTCATTCCATCTCCTGCATACATTATAAAGTTTGTTGCTAGTAATAATAGTGTTATTACAAACATTGGTATACTTCCTACAATATATAGTAAACCATCAAAATTCATCATTGTTTTGTTTTCTTTTGCTGCAACTGCTAAACTTTTAGTATATTCTTTTATACATTGCATATGTCCTACTGTCCATCTACTTCTTTGTGACCAACTTTGGCTAAATCCTACTGGTTGTTCGTCATATACTATTGCGTCTGTTGACCAACCAAGTCTTTTTCCTTGTATTATTCTTTTTAATGAAAATTCAATATCTTCTGTTAGTGTTACTGTGTCCCATCCGTTTGGTTTTAGTACATCAAATTTTACCATAAAACCTGTTCCATTTAGTAGTGGTGATAGTCCTAAGTTGTATCTTGCTAAGTGATAAAATCTGTGCATTGTCCAATAAAATAGTGCGTATCCTGCTGTTATCCAACTGTCTGTTGGGTTTTTGATGTCTCTGTATCCTTGCACTACTTCTTCTCCTTGACATAGTTTTTTGTTCATGTTTTTTATGAAGTCTGGATGTACTATGTTGTCTGCGTCAAATATTAATACTGCGTCATATGGCGCATTTTCTTTTATTTTTTGTTGTAAGAACCAGTCTAATGCATATCCTTTTGTTTTTTCTACACTGTTAAATCTTTCATATACTATTGCTCCTGATTCTTTTGCTACTTTTGCTGTGTTGTCTGTGCAGTTGTCTGCTATTACGTATATGTCGTATAGTTCTTTGTTGTAGTTTTGTTTTTTTAGACTTTCTACCAAATTGGCTACTACTGCTTCTTCGTTGTGTGCTGGTATTATTGCCATAAATTTGTGGTTTTTGTTTGTTTTTAGTGGTTTGTCTTTTATTTTTACTAGTGAGCATAGACTTACTATTACTTGGTATAACCAAAATATTGTTATTGTCCATACTAATGCTTCTCTTAGTATATATAAATAATCCATCTTTTACCTCTCTTTTTTAATAATATTTCTTTTTAATATTATTATGCCATCTTTTATATTATACTATCAATTAAATATTTTTGCAATATTTTCCACAAAATTTGTTGTTTTTCCTTAATTTTTATTTTAAATTCCACTTTCAAGTTAGGTGGATTTTAATTTTGCACAAAAAAATGTTAAAATAATAG
>CANBES010000047.1 GCA_947367845.1 uncultured Clostridium sp.
CCCCCCCCCCCCCCCCCCCCCCCCCCCCCCCCCCCCCCCCCCCCCCCCCCCCTTATCAAGCAGAAGACGGCATACGAGATCCTGAGATGTCTCGTGGGCTCGGAGATGTGTATAAGAGACAGGTGGTTAGCAAATAAAGAAGCGGTTCTAGATTATATGGAAATATTTATAAATAAGTTAGAAACAACTTATGGAGAAGAAAACGCAAACGAATTTATAAAGAAACTAAAAGACATATCAATTTTATTAGAAGTGAAATATGATAAAGAGGCAGGTAAAAAAATAAAAAATATAAAGAAAGAAATAGAAGAAAAATTAGAAGAAATAGAAGATAACAAGATTTTTTTAGAAAGTTTAACAAAGGAAAAAAGGAAACTTACTAGAGAAATTGGAAATATAGATGAAACAATAAATAATAAAGAGATGCTACAAAACGAATATGATAAAAGAAATGAAAAACTTCCACTAGAAGAAAAAATATTTAGTATAAGAATATTATCAAAATTAATGGAAGAAGAACGAACAAAAAAAATAGAAAGAATAGAAAAAATAAACGAATTAATGAATCCACAAAAATTCGTAGAATATAAAAGAAATTTAGAAAGCAAGCAAGAAATTATAAAAGTATTAGACACAGTTGACCTAGAAAAAGATATAGAAGAATTAAAACTACAATTACAAAAAATCTTTTTAAAATGCTTTGAACATAAAATGAAAACAACAGAAACAAAACAAGAAATGGCAAAAATGATTTATGAATTTAGGTATTATACAATGTTACCATACAATTATGAAAAATTAATAAGAGAAGTAGATAAACTAAAAGGAACAATTGAAAGCATTGAAAGAGCTTTATTGAAAAAATCACATGATATGAAAATTGTAGAAAAGTTTTCAAAACAGGAAGATGTTGATTATGAACTACTAAAACATATTTTTTCTACAAGAAGTATAAACTTAGAAGAAATATATGTTAAACTTACAAAAGAGAAAGAAAACTATTATATACAGATTTTTGACGGAGAAAGTTTTGAAGATAAAATTCAAATACAAGAGCCAGACAAAATTAATAAAAAAGATTTATATATTAGGCTAAATAAAAAAGTAAAAGCATTTTATTAATGAAAGGAAGAAAATAAAAGATGAAAATTACATTTTTAGGAGCAACAAGAACAGTAACAGGTTCAAACTTTTTAGTAGAAGCGGCAGGGAAAAAATTCTTGGTAGACTGTGGAATGTGGCAAGGAAGAGCAGAACTAGAAGAACAAAATAGAGAGGAATTTCAATTCAATCCAGCAGAAATAGACTTTATGCTATTAACACATGCTCACATAGACCACTCTGGAAGAATTCCAAAACTATACAATGAAGGATTCAAAAATAAAATATATGCACATAAAGCAACTTGTGACCTATGTGCATTAATGTTACCAGACAGCGGACATATTCAAGAAATGGAAAACCAATGGAAAAACAAGAAGAGAGTAAGAAAAGGTCAAAAAGAAGTAGACCCACTATATACAGCAGAAGATGCAGCAAGGTCATTAGAAATATTTGAACCAGTACAATATGATGAAATAATAGAAATAACACCAGAAATACACGTAAGATTTAATGACGCAGGACATATGCTAGGTTCTAGCATTATAGAACTATGGGTAAAAGAAGACGGAAAAGAAACAAAAACAGTATTTACAGGAGATTTAGGAAACAACGACATACCATTATTAGACTCTCCAACAATGATAGAAAGTGCAGACTACCTAGTAATGGAATCAACATATGGAAGCAGACTTCATCTTAGAAATGAAGAAAAAGCGGAATTATTCTTAAACATTGTATCAGAAACATTGGACAATGGAGGAACAGTAGTAATACCATCATTTGCAGTAGGAAGAACACAAGAAATTCTATATGAAATAAACAAACTAAAAGAAGTAAAAGATGATGACGAATTTAGAAGAAAATACAAAACATTAATGAAATCAAACGTATATGTAGATAGCCCACTTGCAATATCTGCAACAGAAGTGTTCAGAGAAAACACAAATCTATTTGAAGAAGAAGTGCAAGAAGAAATAATGAAAGGTGAAAACCCACTAGAATTCCCAGGATTGCAATTCACAAGAACAGCAGACGAATCAAAAGCGCTAAATGAAGACCAAAGACCAAGCATTATAATATCAGCAAGTGGAATGTGTGAAGTAGGAAGGATAAAACATCATTTAAAACACAACCTATGGAACCCAAAATCAACAGTACTATTTGTTGGTTACCAAGCACCAGGAACACTAGGGTATAACATAGTAAATGGAGAAAAAACAGTAAAAATCTTTGGAGACGAGATAGCTGTAAATGCAAGAATAGAATATATCGAAGGGTACTCAGGACACGCGGATCAAGAAGGACTTATGAACTTTATCTACTCATTCATAAGCAAACCAAAGAAAATCTTCTTAGTACATGGAGAAGAAGAAGCACAAGACATCTTTAAAACTAAAGTTGAAGAAGAAACACAAATACCAGTAATAATACCACAATGGGGCGAGACTTATGAGATAGACAAAGACAGTGACAATGTTGAAGTTATCGGCAAAATCGAAAGAAGAGAAACAGTTAACTCATTAAGAAGAGAAATAATGCAAAGATTATCAAAATTAAGAAACGAAATTCAAGATATGGAAGACTATGTAAAACAAGACGTCCAAGATGCAAACTTATCAGACAGAGAAGTATTTGCAATAAACGAAAGAATAAAGGACCTAGAAAAACAAATATTAAATATAATAGAAGGATAAAATTTTGGGTGTTTTTGGGGACAGTCCTAAAAAACACCCAAAAACACCCAAGAAAGGTAAGAAAATGGAAAACAAATATTTAAATGAAGCAATAATTGGGAACAAAAATATGATAGCCACATTTACAGAAAAAGGGGAGTTACAAAGAATGTACTTTCCAAGTAAAGATAACAGGCAATACATCAACTTTTTTCATACAGGAGTGAAAATAAACAATTCAGACTTAATATATTTGCATGACGATATCAACAATGTTTACAAGCAATATTATGACACAGACACTAACGTGTTAAACACAGAGATAACAAATACATATTTTAATTTAAATATGCTTCAAACAGATTATGTATTATTGAAAGAAAATGTATTAGTAAAAAGATATATCTTTTTAAATAATGGAAAGATAGATTTAAATACAAAATTTTTTATACATTCAGAATTGCTATCAGACCAAAACAACTTAGTTGGTTGCAAAGTGATTGATGAAGGTATGATGCAATATGCACATGACTTTAATGTGGCAACATTTGCAAAAGGTGCAAAAATTGTAGCACATCAAATAAATGGAAGTAAAGAAACGATAAAAAGAGCTGAAATTTGTGACAAAGATTATATTGGAATGTCAAAAGACAGTAGTATTGCATATGACTTAGGAGTGATAAAACCACAAGAAAAGAAAGTTCTAGAAATATGTATTTTGATAGATGAAAATAAAAACGTCTCAGATATGGAAGATGAAGTTGATAGAATTACAAAAATAGATTTACACAAAGAATATACTAACACAAAAGCATATTGGAGAAAATATGTAAAAGCACATAATGGTTTAAACTTAAAAGAACCACAAAACAGCTATGAAGAAAGAGTTTTTGAAATATATAAAAGAAGTATATTGCTATTTCCGCTATTAACCAATGCAGAAACAGGTGGAATTATAGCATCACCAGAAGTTGACGAAAACTTTACTAAATGTGGAAGATACGCTTATTGCTGGCCAAGAGATGCAGTTTTCATAACAAAAGCAATGGATATTCTAAAAATGGAAAAAGAAACAGAAAAATTCTACAAATGCTTTTGCAAAAAAACACAAAGCAAAAATGGGATGTGGGAGCAAAGATTCTATACAGACGGAAAACTTGCGCCTTGTTGGGGATATCAAGTTGATGAAACAGCCAGTGTAGTTTTTGGAGTTTATGAACATTATAAATATACAAAATCAGAGAAATTCTTAAAAGATAATTTACAAATGTGTGAAAAAGCAATAAGCTTTTTGAAAAAATATGTAAAAGATTGGCTAGAAATTGACGGAAGAGAAGAAAGAGATAAAGATAAAGTACAAGAGGAAATTGAAAATTCAGTAAATAGACAAGGACATAAATATCCAGTAAGCTATGATATTTGGGAAGAAAATGACAAGGGTGTGCATTTTTATTCATTAGCTAGTATTTATTCAGCTTTTGACAAAATGCTTTCTATTTATAGAGCTCTTGGAAAAAATGTATCTGAATTTGAAAATAATAGACTAAAAGAAGAAAAAGTAGCTAAAAATGAAAGAGAAATTGAAAAGATACAGGTAGAGCTAAAGAAATATATAGAAGACAATTTGTATGATAATGAAAAGAAATCTTATGTTAGAAATACAGAAGATAGAAAAATGGATATAAGCTTATTAGGAGCTGTAACGCCATTTAATGTATTTAAAGCAAAAGAACCAAAAGTAAAAAATACGGTGGAAAGAATAAACTTGAATATAAGAACTTACACTGGCGGATATCAAAGATATGAGCAAGATGGCTATATGAATGGCAATCCTTGGCCTATTGCGAATTTATGGATTACTTTATATTATCTAGAGGCAGGAGAAAAGAAACTTGCTAAAGAAGCTTTTGATTTTGTTGTAAAAACAGCTGGTAAACATTTCTATTTAGGCGAGCAAGTTGATAATAGTACTTTAAAACCTAATTGGGTTATTGGACTTGGCTGGTCTCATGCGATGTTTGTTATTGTTTTAGAAAAATTGTATGGATAAAATTCCTGCCAATGGGGACGGACCTTTTTGGCAGATTCCTGCCATTGGGGACGGTCCTTTTTGGCATGTTTCTGCAACTGGGGACAGCCCTTCTGAATTGTTTGGCTCCTTGTCATTGGCGATATACGTGTTATTTTTGATATTGCTTGCTTGAATGAAGCGAAATTTAGAATTTGTAAGTTTATATAAAAAGTAATGTTCACGGGCAAATTCTTATTTTTATTTTTCATAAATTCTTCGGTTTCTTGCATAAAAAAGAAATTCTAAAATCTTTTTCTGGCACCCTTCCACAGCAAGTGTGAACTCTTTCCAGAAAAAAATTAAAGAATT
>CANBES010000048.1 GCA_947367845.1 uncultured Clostridium sp.
CATATAAATAGTTTTTCTCCTGCTTTTTTATTCGCATGATAAAAAGAAGCTATCCTGTCAATGTTAGTAGAAGCACATAGTATAAAAATATATTTTTTGCTTTTTATTAAACTAATTGCTTCTTCTTGTAACATAAATTCAGACATAAAGTTTTCATCTTGTCTTGATAATGTTGTATGTTCACAAATTATAACATCAACTTTTCCTATTTTTTCAAGTGTTTTAGGTGTTCCTTTTCCCATAGGACCATGCAAACGGAAATCTCCGTGTATGTATAATTCTTTTTCCGTTAGCTTCTATAAGAAACATATAACTGTCAAATGCGGAATGGTCTGTACGAATAGGGGTTATTTTCATATCTCCAATTTTAAAAGGTACACCTTGCTTAAATATTTTAAATCTATCTATTCTATCAATATGTTCCTGTGTAATTTCTGTAACTCCTGTATCTTTCATTTTATTTTGAAATATAGTAAAAATCTCTTTTGCCTGTTTTCCAATGTAAATAGGAACATCTTTATTAACTTGCATATATTCGCCTATATGGTCTCCATGATAATGAGTTATAAGAACAGCATCACATTTTTTACTAACATTAGCAATATTCACTTCTATTTCATTTTCACAATTAGGGAGGTTAGAGCCAACATCTATAAGTATCTTTGCTTTTGTACTTTTAATTTCAGTTACACAACCACCAATTTGATTAACTCCTCTATGAATTTTGACTTGCATATAAATTCCTCATCTTTCGTATCTATATTTTATTTTTCCTAAACCTGTTCAACACTTAATTTTCTAAAACAGCATAAAACCACTTTTTTAAAATTGCATCTATACATATCCCTTTGCATTGTTTCCATACTTTTTATCTTTTCCAAACAACAACCATGTCTATTTCCTTCATAATCGTTTTTAAGCCATTTTTAAGAAGAGGGAACAAAACTATATGTCTAGCTTTTATTGGCTCTTATTTTCTACTTTATAATCTTTTAGACTTTCAAAAACTTTAGCTATTACTCGTGCATAATCTATTGACCTGTTTAATACAACATCAGAATTTCCACTAAACTCTAAAATTGCTTTTATTGTATAAATCTTCAAATTGGGTAGTTTTTTCTTACTCAATGTTAAAGTATCAATTATTTCATTTTCAAACTTTATATTAGTATTTGCTTTTATAAATTTCATAACATAATTAGCATTGTGTACGACAATAGGTAGATCTCCTATAAAATCTATCAATTTATTTAAGGCTATATTTATAGTATCTGCATCTTTTAGCATATCGTTTGTTATTCCTGTTACTTTTGTTACAGCTTCGTGTATAGGCTTCTTTGGGTTAATAAAAGTTGTAAAGCTGTCAATTATTCTCTTATTCCTAACCTTACAAACAGCTAATTCAATAATATTGTCTTTTTCTGGGTTTAATCCATCTGTTTCAATATCTATTGTTACATATTCATCTGATATTTTTCTTTTGATACACATATTTATTATCCTTTCATCTTAATAACATTTTAAATTCTGCTTCTAAACCATTTTTCTTGGGTTTTATTAAATTCTTTTTGCCATAATAATATTTATCTATTAAGTATTTTAAATATTTACTTGCATATTTTCCATTATATAGTTTGTCGATATATTCTTGTACTTCTGGAATATTCCTATTTTTGCGAAGTAGTTGTAATTGCTCACTTATATTGTTTTTCTGTTCTATGATATTTTTTACTACTGGTTTTGTTTCTTCATATATCCCTGCAAGTTCCTCAAATGTTATTTCCTTTTTTAAATATTCTATTAATCTTCCAATGTAGTATAATGCTAAAGCCTTTGTTCTGTAATTTTTATAATTATATTTTTCTATGTCCTTTTTCAGTAATTCGTAACAATAATCTTTATCCATATTGTAAACAAATATGCTTTGACCATCTTTACTTACATTTATGCAATTTAAAATTGCTTCTTCGGCTAATGCTTTTTTATTTTTTCTTTTTTTAGCTTCTTGTATATTGTTATAAACTAATTCCGTAAAATATTGTACTTCTTCTTCAAAATTATCCATTTCTTACCTCTAATAAACAATATACCATAACCATTTTTGTTAATGTTATCAGAGGAGGGAAAAGTGTTAATTCTTTAAAAGAGTAAATAAAAAAAGCACCTACCATTTAAGGTAAATGCTTTATATTATATATTATTTTTATACATCTATTTTTCTATATTAATAAAGTCATATTTGTAATTTTTATTTTCTGACGGTCTAGCTACGACTTTATTAGTTTTTCCTTCAATATCGTTTGACAATTCATCTCCTAGTCCTTTATAACCACTAATTTCTATTGTTTTATTAAGTTCATTAATATTATTAACTTTATAGTATTTTTTGTCTGTTCCTCTTGATACAACCTTACCATTATATTTATTATAAACTGTTAATTCCATTTCAACAGAATAATAAATATCATAAATATTGTTACCATATATAGTTACATACTCTACTTGTGCTTTTGCATTTTTTGCTCCTGTGTTTGTGTTAAAAGGCACATACACATAATTATTATCTTCACTTTTATATAATTCAACTGTAATTTCTTTTGCAAAGATTTCATCTAACTTGCTAGAAAATTTTTGATTATATTCCTGTCGAGATTTAACGATATTTTCACGTCTTGTTAATTCTTTTTCTACGTCACTTAAACTTGCAGTTTCAAGATTTTGATAAAACTGATTTGATGCCTTTTCAAAGTAACCATTATCTTCATATTCCTTTATTTTACTTATCATTTGTTCCTTTTTCACATTTTCACTAATATTGCCATAACCAAACATAACAACTATTACAAGTACAACTGCTACAACAGAAGATAGTCCTAAAATAGTATTTCTTTTCTTTCTTTTTTGTAGTTGTTCTGCTGTAAGTTCTTTACTTCTTAATTTTGATATATTTTTTATAATACCATAACCACTCAAAATTGCTAAAGCTAAAACAAACAACAAAGCAAATAACATGCTTGTATCTCCATTAGACATACTTTCAAAAGCTTTTTTAGATCCAAAAATAATCATTGCCATAAAATAAAGAAATAGAGGAGTTAATAATATTATAATGAATATTCTCACTCCTTTAGACGTTTCTTTTTTTTCTTTTTTCTCTTCCATAATAAAACATTCCTTTCATAAATAATTTATTTTATCATAACTAATACAAGTATAATACAATATTCGACAAAAAACAACAATTTAGTCTTTTTCTTTTCTATTTTTTAAAAAGTAGTATATTCCATAAATGACCAATGCTAAAACCATTATTCCTAATATTATCAAGCAGACTTTTTGTTCTTCTGGTGTCATTTCAGACCATGTTTTACCATTGTTATATAACATAGACATTTTAAAATCTCCTTCCGTTCACAATTTTTACTTCTAAAGTAATAAACCACTTTATTATAAAAATATGTTTCACACGTTGTCAACGTGGCTTTCTCTCAAATTATACATTTTTACTGCTACAATGTCAATAATATAGTAAGATAAAGTGGAGGAAATGCAGTTGAAAATATGTTTAAGTGATTATGATCCGAAAGATGTCATTCGCATAATTCGTGAATGGACTGAATTAACACAAAAAGAGTTCGGAAAAAGTATAGGTAAAGCAGAAAGAACAATACAAGACTATGAAGCAGGTAGAAGTAGATATTATATTGATACATTGTATAAAATTGCAGAAGTTCATCATGTAGACATAGTTATTGAAAAGAAATAATAAAATCGATTAAGTTTTTATTTACTTAACCGATTTTTTAATGTATAATATGACCATAGATAAAAATTAAGTAAAAACACGTAGGGAATTAAAAGGGTAGTGTTTTTACTGGTATTATAGCTACTTTGACCATTCTACGAAGCAATAATAAATTTTTATCTATGGTGTATTTCCCTTTTTAAAAAAGTAATGCAATAAATAATGCAATACAA
>CANBES010000049.1 GCA_947367845.1 uncultured Clostridium sp.
CCCCCCCTTTACAAGCAGAAGACGGCATACGCGATCCTGAGATGTCTCGTGGGCTCGGAGATGTGTATAAGAGACAGATCAAATAGAAAAAATTTGCCGTCTTGATAATTTTTTACCAGGTTACGAAATGACACAACATATTAAATATTTGTTTGATCATAATTTTATTGATATTTCAAGAAATAATAAAAATTCTTTTACTATATTAAATCAAAGGCAATTTGATATGAATACAGTTATTTCTTTTAAAAATGATATTTCAGGGCTTCTTAATATGGCACATGAAATTGGCTTAAATTATTTTTCTTCCTTTGTATCAGATAAAAAAATAGTCGATAATCTTTCGTCTTATACAAAGGAACTTTTTTCTTTTATAAATGAGATACTCATTTTATATAGTAGTAAAAATTGGAAAAAAAAGATTAGTTATAGAGATTCATTAGAATATTTATATAGACAGATTTCTAATCCATATTCGATTGATTTATATGAAGAAGGTATTTTTGCAAGCAAAAATACCTTAGATTGGCCTAATATAATTTCTACTAGACGAAACATCACACATAGGTTAAATCCTAATATTAAGTTTACTAATTTTGATGTAACTAACCTAAATATTGTTACAAATTTTGGAATTCTTTTTTCGGAGAGAAAATTGTATCTCTATCCAGAAATGTACTTAATAGCTTTCTTTTTAGTTCAAAAGTTTCTAGAAAAGCCATTATTATATGAAAAGTTTATAAATTATTTGAGTCAATCGAATGATTTAGAATATAGTACGATATTAAGTAAGGTATATGGAGAAACGGTGCAAGGGGCAATTAAAAAGGGTGGAAAAGCATTACTCTCTTTTTTAAGGAACTATGGTGTAGATAATGGCAATTAAAATAGCTAAACCAATAACCACATTGATGTTTATTTTTCTTGCAATAATTCGGTCATGTCAAACGCTTTTCATTGCTTGGGTAGTAAAATTACTAATTAATTTTGCTATAAGTAAAAGTAGTGGTTTACTAAATATCGTTCTTTTAAGCACATTTGGATTATTCTTCTTTCTACTATTCGATCTCTTGTATGAAAAAGTATATTCCAAGTTGATATTGGAAATAAACATGAAGATAAAATCTAGAGCAGCATTATGTTTAATTTTCAATCCAGTTGTTGCAAAAGAGGTTGATACTTCATTTTTAACAAATGATCTTAAGCAAATTGAGATAAATAAAATTGCTGCAGAATTGGAAATTATTACGAATATTATTCAGTTAACTTTAGCATTAATTTTTGCATTATACAATTCTATTTTGCTAACTATTATATTTCTTTTTGCGTCTTTCATTCCAGGAATTTCACAGCATTTATTTGGTATCTCAATTGAAAAAAGTTCAAGAAGATGGGAACAAAAAAACAGTAATTACACAGAAATTGTGAAAGAAACACAAAATATTTCTGAAACGGCTCGGTTATATAATTCACGACAGAATATTTGGAAGAGGTTTAGAGCTTCAGCTCTTCAAATGGAAAAATCATTATTTAGGTTGAACTGTCTGCGTGGTTTTTCAAATGAAACAGTAGAATTACTGGCTTATGCTTTTAGTATGCTGATTCCTACTGCAGTTGGCGTGTTTTTAGTAAAAGAAAATAGTGTTACCTTAGGAACATTAATGATGATTAGTACCTTATCTAATAGTTTTGTAAATCCAACAATTTCAATTTTCTATTCGTTAAATAATATTAAGGCAACCAAGCCAATGTGGAATAAATTTACCAAATTAAATGTTGTAATAAATGAAAATAATAACTTACCATTCGGTGATTTTGCGGAGCTATCATTACAAAATATATTTGTTGAGCTAGGGAACCATACAATTATTGATAATCTAAGTTTGAATATTAGACAAGGCGAAAAAGTTCTATTAATGGCCCCCTCAGGTTGGGGTAAAACTACTTTATTAGAAACTTTATTAGGTTTAATTCCCATTAAAGAGGGTAAATATTTATTAAATGGAAATGATATTAAAAAAAAGAAAAGTAAAATTTATTTGTATTTTAGTTATATTAATCAACAGCCTAAATTATTAAATGATACAATTCTGTATAATATAACTCTAGGAAATAAAATTTCAGAGCAACTATTAAAAAAGGCAATTAATGTTTCAGGACTCAATATACTTATTCAAAAAAAGGGATTAGATTACGTTATAGGGCAAGATGGAGATAAGTTATCTGGAGGTCAGAAACAAAGAATTGAAATTGCTAGAGCGGTATACTTTGATAGATCAATTATTATTGCAGATGAAGCAACTTCATCACTGGATGATAAGCTTTCTCAAGAAATTCATAACGCATTGATTAGTGTTAAAGATAAAACTATTATTGAGGTTGCACATAAGATATCTGATAATGAGAAGAACCAGTTCGATAAAGTAGTGAAACTGGATAAGCTTAATTAATTACTTCTATCGTGCAACGAGAGAAATAAAAAAATAATGAAAATTAAGATTCAAGGCTACCCTAATGATGAAAGTAGGGTAGCTTTTTTACCACTTAGACATCAAAAATGACCACTTAGTTTAAAGCGCTAGTTTTTTTATACGATTCCTAGTTTAATGTAAATAAGTTGAAAGGAGGGATGAGCTTGAAAGTCAAATTAAACATTGATCCTAGCCAAAAAGAAGCAGAATTAATTATTAATGCTCCGAATTTGACGCCAGAAGTAAAGCAGCTGTATCAACTGTTGCAAGAAAGGCAGTCAAACCTAGAGCAGATTGAGGCTGAAAAGGAAAATGTATCTTATTATTTGAATTTAAGTGACATCCTTTTCTTTGAGACTGATAGCAAGGTCGTGATGGCTCATACTAAAAGAAATGCCTATCAGGTGAAATATAAACTGTATGAACTAGAAGACTTATTGGGTGGCAACTTTATGCGTGTGGCTAAGTCAACTATTTTAAATTTAGATAAGGTATATTCAGTAACGCGCTCAATTTCAAACTGTCAAATTAAATTTGAAGAATCATATAAGACGGTATATGTATCAAGACATTATTATCGTGATTTGCGGAATCGTTTAGAAGAAAGAAGGAATTTGGGATGAAGAAGGGACTCTACCGCGCTTTTTGGGGCATCTTTTTTATTGCTTGTGCATTGTTTGTAGTATTAAACCAGATGGGCATTTGGACATATCGTTTAGGCTTCTGGGCTGCAATTGGTAGCGTGATTTTTACAATTAGTTTACTAGATGGTTTGATTAATCGGCGTATCACTGAAAGCGTCTTTTCGATAGCTTTTATCTTGATGATTTTCGCTCAACCTCTTCATATTACTAAGTTAGTACCGTGGACTATCTTATTGGCTGCAGTTTTAATTTCAATTGGATTGGGGATTATTTTTCACAATCGATTTCATACGGTGGTATATGCAAATAAAAAGATTAAGAACTTTAGGGACAAAAGAGAAGCTATTACAGATCATATCTTTACTGACACAGTAACTAAAGAACAAGGTGCACATGTAGTAGTTGATCAAACAATGTCAGATACTTCGCGTTATATTCACTCAAAGGAACTTGAGACAATTGATGTTAACGCTAAGATGAGCGATGTTAATTTATATCTAGATGACGCACAAGCTGCAGGCAATAATGTTACCCTAAATTTAAATTTAACTATGACAGATTTAACGTTATATCTACCACTATCATGGGAAGTTGAGAGTAATATGACTTCGGGTTTTATGGCCGGTGACTTAGAAATTGGTGGCACCTCAAATGGTGGCGGGCCAACTTTGATTATTCAAGGTCATTCTAGTATGAGTGATATTAAAATTGAATATGTATAAAAAAGTGTCTGGGAAAAAACTAGCTCCTAGACCATAATAATAGGACGATCAAAATTCTTAAGTGAGTTTTGATCGT
>CANBES010000050.1 GCA_947367845.1 uncultured Clostridium sp.
ACTGTAAAACTATCCTAATTTGTTTCTAAACACAGATAAAAGGAGAGAACTTTGAAATTTCAGAGTTCTCTTTCTTTTTTTAAAATTTTTAATAGGAGTGAATATGAAAATGGAAAAAAATAAAGATAACAGATTAGTAATAATAGTAAAAATAGAAAAATATATAGAATATATGCTTATAATATTACTTAAATTACCAAGAACAGAAAAATTTAGTATAGGAACAGAAGTAAAAACAAGTATGTATGAAATGCTAAAAAATATTCTTTTAGCAAGTAAAATAGATAAAAATAAAAGATTACAAATTTATAATGTTGTAGATAGTAATATATATTATCAAAGAATATGTATAAGAATCATGTATAATCAAAAATGGATAGATGAAAAGAAATATAAGTATAGCAATGAGTTACTAGCTGAAATTGGGAAAATTTTGGGAGGATTAATTAAATCGTTAGAGGTGAAGAAATATGCCCAAAACCATTAAAAATGTATACGAAAAAGCAGTATCTTTTGAAAAGTTACTATGGTTAACTAGAGAAATTTTATTATCTACAAAAGGTATGGTAGGACTTCCTTTAGGTAATTATACATCTCAAATGTTTGCTAATATATATTTAAATGAATTAGATCAGTATGTTAAACACAAATTAAAGTGCAAATATTATTACAGATATATGGATGATATGGTTATAATGTGTGAAAATAAAGAAATTGCAAAAGATAAGTTAACTAATATTACTGAATGTTTAAAAGAAAATTTAAAATTAACTTTAAACTCAAAAACAAGAATTTTTAAAGATATACAAGGTGTTAATTTTTGTGGTTATAAAATCAATGAGAAAAGACTAAAAATAAGGCATACAAGTAAATGTAGAATGAAAAGAAAATTAAAAAGATATACAAGACAATTGAAAGAAGGCAAAATAACATTACCTGAAATACGAAGAAGTATAGCATGTTGGCTAGGCTATGTTAAACATGCAGATTCTTATAATTTAAGAAAAAGTATGTTTTATATAGAGGGATAGACTTTAAAAAGGCATTCGTACCGTGTTATCCGTGGTGGCAATTACAACAATAATGGAAATAATTATCCTGTTGCCTATCGCAATTACAACAATCCTAATAACAACTACAACAACACTGGTTTTCGTGCCACGCTCTAATATTAAGTCAGATTATATATTTTATGGAATATATACAGTATAGGTATTAGATATTAAAGGAAGTCTATTCCTTCTTAAAAGCAATTTTAAGTAAATATGAATTATAAAAGTATATGTATTAGTAAATTGAAAAATTGAATATATGTATACTTTTATATTTCTAATACAAATCACTTAATTTCTTCAATTCTATTTTAAAATTTTCTATTTGTTCATTAGTATAAGTATCTCTTAATTCTCTAACTTTTTCAGACCATTCTTTGAATTGTTTTTCTTTAAATTCTTTAGTGTGATTATAATGTAATCCATGCATTCTTTTATATTATCTGTTGTATTCCTTTAAAATTGAACTATTTTTAACTTTTTCTTTTTGCTTATTTAAAGCACCACTTTTTCTACATCTAATCTTCTTTCTTCAAAGGATAATTCTGTACCACATATGTATTTAGTTTTAAATTTAGTATCAAGAAAAAGAGCATGTGCAGGTTTGGTATTAAGATAATGTATATCAAAAACTCTTTACAAGTACAGATAATGATACTTTCGTCTGGCTAACGTGATGTAAAGGGGAGATTTTCTAAAAAGAGTAATGAGGGCAAATCTCATATGGGTGTTTACCACTTGTAGTTTTAGGAATAAGGACAAAAAGAAAAAGCCATTTGCGGTATTTATTTGTCCAAAATCAAATGTTGGTGAAATAGAAGATTATAAACAGGTATTCACCGACATTATCTCTGATAGAATAAAACAAAAACACAGATAAGAAACAAAACAAAAATTCGTGGAAGTATTGAAATATTTTTGGGTTTATGATATAACTAATATATTAAATGAAATAGTATAAATTTAAAGAAAATTCAGTTGTTCGGAAGTTCCGAACAGTTGAAGACATTATATAGAAATTATCATTTTACCAATATCGGAAAAATGATTAGAAAAAAATATTTTATAATGAATGGAGAAATAAAAATGCAAAAAAATGAAAATAATATAATAATTTATCAAGATGAAGATGGAGTTACAAAAGTTTCTGTAAAATTTAGTGATGAAGATATATGGCTAACACAAAATCAAATTGCGGAAATATATAAAACTACACAAGAAAATATTTCAATGCATATAAATCATATTTATAAAGATGGTGAATTAACTAATGATTCAACTAATAAGAAATTCTTATTAGTTCAAAGTGAAGGAAATAGGCAGGTTAAAAGAAATATTGACCATTATAATTTAGATATGATAATTGCATTAGGATATAGAGTACAATCACAAGTTGCAACAAGATTTAGAATATGGGCAACTCAAAGATTGCATGAATATATGCAAAAAGGGTTTACAATGGATGATGAAAGATTAAAACAAGGCGGAAATAGATATTTTAGAGAATTATTACAAAGAATTAGAGATATTCGTTCTTCTGAAAGAAACTTTTATCAACAGGTCACAGATATATATGCAACATCAATAGATTATGATCCACGTTCCGATTTGACAAAGAAATTTTTCGCAACAGTACAAAACAAACTCCATTTTGCGGTTCATGAACATACCGCAGCAGAATTGATATATAAAAGAGTGGACAATGAAAAGCCATTTATTGGGATGACTAATTTTAAAGGAGATTATGTAACAGTAGATGATGTGAAAATTGCTAAAAACTATCTTTCAGAAATAGAATTGCAAAGATTAAATTTATTAGTTTCACAATTTTTAGATTTTGCAGAATTTCAAGCATTAGAACAACGAGCAATGACAATGAATGATTGGATTAATGAATTAGATAATCAAATAGTACAAAATAAAAGAAAACTTCTTGAAGGAAAAGGAAAGATATCCCATCAAGAAGCAATAGAAAAAGCAGAAAAAGAATTTAAAATATATAGAGATAGAGAAATGAAACAATTAGAAAGTGATTTCGATAAAATGGTAAAGATGTTAAAAGATAACAATAAGAATAATTAGAATAATAAGCAAATATTAAATTCTAAAGTTTCGAGAATAAACTTGAAATTTTAGAACTTTTTTATTGCAACAAAGGAACAATATGGGACAAAGAACAAGAAAATTATTTTATAGAGCAATGGATTGTAAAAAGAATAAAATCAATTCAAGAAAGAAACAAACAAAAAACTTGCAAAGTTCTAACAAATATGTTATAATTTACATAATGGCAAAGATCCGTTTAGAAACCGTTATAAACATAACAACAGGAGGTAAACTATGAAACGGTATGAAAAATTTGTGTATGAGGATGAAAAGAAGGGAATAAAGTATGAAAAGAAAGCCTTGGAGGGTACTTTCTTTGAATTATCAGAAGGAACAAGTGGAAAGTTGATCATCAGAGTCAAAGCAGTGCAGACTAAAAAAGTCGTAAATGAAATAAAAGGAAAGGTAACTACCAAAACAGCTAAGACTGATAATCGTGGCATAAACTACAAAAATCCGCCGATTCCAGAAGGATATAAGCATATCTGTGGGGAATGGAATAACGGCTTTGTAATTGAAAGATGTTCTGATGGCAGTCAGTTTGTATGGATTCCTGTTGGAAGTCTCGACTCTAATGGAACACTTGATGGAGAACATTTTTCGGAGAAATTCGGCAGACGGAA
>CANBES010000051.1 GCA_947367845.1 uncultured Clostridium sp.
ATGATATTAATATTTTAAAAGGTGGCCCACAAAACAGAAGAAAATTTTTAGATATTATGATTAGTCAATTAAAACCAAATTATATGCATAATTTAAATTTATATTTAAAAACTTTAGAGCAAAGAAATAATTATTTAAGACAAATAAGAGAAGAAAATAAAGATGAAAATTTATTAGATATTTGGGATGAAAAATTAGCTGAATATGCAGTTACAATTAGTAAATATAGAAATGAATATATAGAAAAAATAAAAGAAAAAATAAAAAAAATTCATAATGAAATAACAGATAATAGAGAAGATATTGAAATTGAATATATTACTGAATGTGACAATAAAGAAAATTTTTTAAATTTATTAAAAGGAAGAAGAAAATTAGATATAATAAAAGGTTTTACAACAAAGGGTGTACACAGAGACGATTTTGTGATATATATTAATAAGAAGAGATTAGATATCTATGGTTCACAAGGTCAACACAGAACAGCAATACTTTCTTTAAAATTATCAGAACTAAATATTATTGAAGAAGAAATTGGAGAATATCCTATATTATTATTGGATGATTTTATGTCTGAGTTAGACCAAAAAAGAAGAAATCATTTTTTAGAAAAAATTGATAATACTCAAGTAATTATTACTTGTACAGATAAAATAGATATTGAAAATAAAAATATTTTAATATATAATGTAAACAACGGAAACGTTTTTAAAGGAGGAAAATAAATGGAAAAGTACGAGCACAAGTATGGAGCAGAACAAATTCAAGTATTGGAAGGTCTTGAAGCCGTAAGAAAAAGACCAGGTATGTATATAGGAAGTACTTCTGTAAGAGGATTACATCATATGGTTTATGAAATTGTAGATAACTGCGTTGATGAAGCTTTAGCAGGATATTGTACAGAAATAAAAGTAGAAATAGAACCGGGAAATATTATAAGTGTTGAAGATAATGGTAGAGGAATACCTGTAGAAATACATCCCAAAACAGGAATTTCTACAGCGGAAACAGTTTATACAGTATTACATGCTGGTGGAAAATTTGGAGGAGATAGTGGATACAAAGTATCTGGAGGACTTCACGGAGTTGGTGCATCTGTTGTAAACGCTTTATCAAATTGGACAGAAGTTACTATTAGAAGAGATGACGGATTATATCAAATGTCATTTGAAAAAGGGAAAACTGTAAAAAAACTTGAAAAAATAGGAAATGCTAAGGGAACAGGAACAAAAGTAAGATTTTTAGCTGATGATACAATTTTTGAAAGTTTAGATTATGAATATGAAACTCTAGAAAAAAGATTTAGAGAAATGGCATTTTTAACAAAAGGATTAAAAATATCAATAGAAGATAAAAGAGAAGAAACACCAAAAAAAGCAGAATTTTGTTTTGAAGGTGGACTAATATCATTTGTGGAATTCTTAAATAAAAATAAAGAAAAATTACACAAAACACCAATATATATAGAAAAAAATGGAGATATTCCAGTAGAAATAGCAATTCAATATACATCAAGTTATTCAGAAAATATATATACATTTGTAAATAATATCAATACAATTGAAGGTGGAACACACTTAGAAGGTTTCAAAAGATCACTTACAAAAGTATTTAATGACTATGCAAGAAGTCATAACATATTAAAAGAAAAAGATAATAACTTACAAGGAGAAGATATAAGAGAAGGAATAACAGCTGTTGTATCAGTTAAAGTAAAAGAACCACAATTTGAAGGACAAACTAAAACAAAATTAGGAAACAGCGAAGTAACAGGTGTAGTACAAAGTATGGTAAATGAAGCACTATCAACATTTTTAGAAGAAAATCCACAAGTTGCAAAAGCAGTGCTTGAAAAATGTATTAGTGCATCAAGAGCTAGGGAAGCAGCAAGAAAAGCAAGAGAGTTAGTAAGAAAGAAAAACTCATTAGAAACATCAACATTGCCAGGAAAACTAGCAGATTGTAGTAGTAAAGTAGCAGATGAGTGTGAAGTTTATATAGTAGAGGGAGATTCTGCAGGAGGAAGTGCAAAACAAGGAAGAGACAGAAAATTCCAAGCAATATTACCATTATGGGGAAAAATGCTAAATGTTGAGAAGGCAAGAGCAGATAAGATATACGGAAATGACAAACTAAATCCAGTAATATTAGCAGTAGGAGCTGGAATTGGAGCAGACTTTGACATTACAAAAATAAGATACGGAAAAGTAATAATAATGGCAGATGCCGATGTAGATGGGGCACACATTAGAACACTATTATTAACATTCTTCTTTAGATATATGAGACCATTAATAGAAAATGGAAATGTTTATTTAGCACAACCACCACTATACAAGTTATCAAAAAAAGGAATGAAAGACGTATATTGCTATACAGACGAAGACTTAGACAAAGCATATAAAGAATTAGAAGAAAAAGGAATTGCAAGAGACCAATTAGGACTACAAAGATACAAAGGTTTAGGAGAAATGAACCCTGAACAATTATGGGATACAACAATGAACCCAGAAACAAGAACATTGGTAAAAGTAACAATGGATGATGCAATAAAAGCAGATGAAATATTTACATTGCTAATGGGAGACGAAGTAGAGCCTAGAAGAGAATTCATACAAGCTAATGCTAAATATGTAAAGAATTTAGATATATAGGGACATTCAGGGACGTTTCCTTTTGGACATTTTGTCCATTTTGGGACACATATAAAATAAAAAATTTAATGGCAGATAAGCACTATACTTATCTGCCATTAATCTATAAAGCCAATAATAATCTCTACTAAAACTAATATATCTAATATTAAAACCTAATATATATTGCTATATAAATAAGCCCTAATGCCACATATATTAATCCTTCGCTCGACCATTAATACACCACGAGTAACTATATTCATCCCAAAGGGACTAATAATAACCACTATGAATTATTAGATATAAGAATAATCTTAGCTCGAATTTAGTACCTATAATTTGACCATATATTTAATATTAAAAAATATTTGAGAAATAAATTAAAATAAAATATAGCCTGCATACAAATAATAAATTCTTATCGCCGACTTATTATAATATATAAAGATACACTATAATAAATCTTTGCTCGAATAGTAATAAACAAAATGTTATCTATTAATATTCTTCGCTCAACTATTATCAACCTTATAATAGTATTATGTTCAAAAATAAAAATAATATTCAAAAAAATAAAAAAATTTGATGTTTTTGGGGACGGAGCAAAAAAACATCGTTTAGTTTAAAGATAGAGAAGTATTATATTCCTTTGTGGAAAAGGAAAGAAACACTATTGTCGAATTTTGTCGAAAAGTTTTTCTTGACAAATAAAAAATAAGAGTGTAAAATTTAAAAACAATAGGAGGTGAAAAAAATAAAAAATAAAACGATACAACAATGGCTACCAATACAAGAAATTTATAATGATGGAATTATACAACTAAAAAATAATAAATATATAAAAATATTAAAAATAATTCCAATAAATTATAATCTAAAATCCGATTTAGAAAAAGAAGCTATTTTAAATTCCTATAAAATTTTTTTAAAAACCTGCAATTTTGATATTCAAATTTTTATTCAAAGTAGCAAAATCGATTTAACTCATAATATTTC
>CANBES010000052.1 GCA_947367845.1 uncultured Clostridium sp.
AAAAATAAAATAATTACTTGCCCGCGAACATTACTTTTTTTATAAACTTACATATTCTATATCTCATTCCAATCAAACCATAAAAGCTAAATTTTGCCCTATTGCCCCTCCAAATACATCCAAACCATTAACCAATAACAAGTTTCTACCAATGAAATTTCCTTACAATTGCATCTTTCATATCTTTTGAACACCAAATTAAGCATAGCACAAAATTGACAACTGAAACTCCAATAGCACAAGTATTCAAAATATTATTTTCAATTAAATGCTCAGCCATCAAAATAGCAGGAAGCATACTAATCATAACTATAATTAGTTGATAAATAGCATATTTAATGTACTTTTTGTAACTAACAATAGTCAAAATTGTCATAGTAATATTTGCAATAATAATTATAATAGGAATTGCAATATTAATAGACCAGCCACTCTTAATACTTAAAACATAATCAATGTACATAGTCAAAACTGAAATAGCTATTGTTTGCAATAACACGTGTCCTGCTATATTGACATTTTTATGAATAGAATAAATAACCGTAATCCACACATAGATAATTCCTGCATTTGCTAATGCTGCCCAATGAATTCTTGGAGTTGTTAACTTATTAATTACCCACAATAATATTGCTATACAAGCTGATACACATATTAGGATTTTTATAATTTTATCACTTTTCTTTGCCTTAATTTTCTCTGGATATATCATCTAAAACACCATTACTTTCTATTTGTATTTTTATTCCCTGCTCTCTTAAGAATTGATAAAATCTCTTTTCAATTTTATTATCTTGTAAAATTGATGTAAACGTAAATGCTAATTTGTTCTCAAAAGTACAGCTAGAACATTTTATTTTTTCTACTGGCTCTGGAGCAATTAGCATCAAAAAATAATCTATATAATCCTTGTATTTACCAATAATACCAATTCTTCCTATGTTTGAAAACGTTATTGTCGTATATTTCCTAATTTCAATATAACTTAACCTAACAAGTATCTTTTTTAGAAATAGTGGAACTGGCCTTATAAAAGGATTTGTTCCAATTTTCACATTTGCAGACATTGTTCTCATAATCTCTTCTTCTGTCAATCTTTTTGCAAAATCACTTCTTACGAATTCTAAAATTTTATCAAAAGTATTTGTATTGTCTTTTTTAGGCTCTGCTTCTAGTGTAATGTAAGAAAAGAAATTTGACATCGTTTTAGACGGAAAAAACTTTTTCAAATTAACTGGTATACATACTTTTATTGGCTTTTTGCCTCTATAATTCACATACTTCTCTTGATAAATACTATATATCAAAACAGCTGTTAAATATTGTGTAATTGTTGCATTATATTTATTACACTCTCTTTTTAAATCTTCTAAATCGATTAGTTCATGAATAGCACTTACTGCTCCTAATTTGATTTTTTCTCCGCTTATTACATATGCTTTTCTTGAAGAAGCATTTGATTTAGCTTTCTTATCATAGTTTTTCATATAGCTATCTTCTGTATCATACTCAATCTTTCTAATTTTTCTTCCTTCTTCACTCAACACTTCTGGATGCATAAGTTCTAAATATGTGTAGATAATCTCTCTAAAAAAGATTGTACCACCATTTCCATCTGTTAAAGAGTGAAATATATCAATATTAACCTTATTTTCAAAATAAGTAACTTTAAAAAGATAGTTGTTGTTTCTTCTGCTATCAATATATTTGCAAGGATAATCACTTTCCTTCTCTATTATTGGCTCCTTTGTATTATGCTCAAAATAATACCAAAAAATTCCTGGTCTCATTCTAACTTTAAAAGATTTGTACTTATCTAATGTCTGAATTACCGCTTCTTTTAAAATATTAGGCTCTACCTTCTCTTTTAGCACAGCAGACAAACGAAAAACTGTACTATACTTTTTCCCTGTTGAAATAGGGAAAATCTTTGCTGAATTATCTAATCTTCTCCAATACAATCCTTTTTCTTCTTTCTTCATAATTCTTCCTTTCTAGGACATTTGGGGACGTTTCCTTTTGGACATTTTGTCCATTTGGGACACATCTCCTATTTATCTATTAATTCTATTATATCTTGATATCCCTGATCTACAAGTTCTTGACTACTGTTTTTGTCTATTATCCATATGTGTTTTGCTTGTTCGTATTCTTTTATTTCTATTTGGTGACTATTTTCCTCTTGTTCTGAATTTAACTGCTTTTGCTGTTCTTTTGCTTTTTCTTGCAATAATTTTACATCTGGATTTAGTATGTCGTGTGTGCCTATTAGTATTGTTACATTTTGCAATTTGCTTAGTTCTCCGTCTATTGGGTTTACCAAGTAGCTTTCCATTCCTTCATTTGAAGCATATGCTATTCCTGCTAGTCTTAGTGCTTCCTTATTTAATAAGGTATCTAATTTTTCTATTTTTTCAATTTCAGGGTTATTTAGTCTAACATCTAGCCATGGCGATATTAGTATTGTTTTTGTTGGCATTGATATGTCTTGTTCTCCAAGTAGTTCTTGTAAAGCAAGTGCTAGTCCACCACCTGCGGAGTCTCCCATTATTATTAGGTTTTCACTTCCTATTTGTTCTATTATTTCTTTATATAGTGGTTCTACCATATTGAATACATCTTTGTATGTGTATTTTGGTGTTAGTGGATAATCTGGTAAGATTATTGTCGCTCCTGTGTCTTTTGCTAGTTGTTCTAAGAAATTCCAGTGATTGCTTGTCGCTTCTGCCATGTATGAACCACCATGGAAGTATAGAATTTTTTTGTTTGTTTGCTTTTCGTTTGTTGTTATGATGAATATGTTTCTTCCTTTGTATTGCTTTGTTTCTATGTTACATGTTTTTTCTACTTTTGTTGGAATTTTGGTTTGTATGTCTGCTGTTATGTAGTATATTAGTATTGTTAGTATTATTGCTATTATTATCAATATTGCTTCTGTTATTCCTTTTGCTATTTTGCTTTTCATTTTATCACACCCTTTGCTTTTGTTATTCTATCATAATAGTTTGTATTTTGTAAAACTTTTTCTTTGTTTTGTTTTTTATTATTTTATCCTTTAATTCGGAATTACACAAACAGTTAACCAGTTAAATAATTTTTTAGTATGTTTTAACTCAAAAAAATTACCTTAGAATTTATATTTTCTAAGATAATTTCTTGTTCTATTTATTTTCTACTAATTTCTCTATTTCTTCTTTTGTTAAACCTGTAACTTTTTCTATTATCTGTATATCAACTTTCTCTTTTAACATATTTTTAGCAATCTCTAATTTTTCCAGTTTTGCACCTTCTTCTATTCCTTGTTTCACTCCCTCTTCTATTCCTTGCCTCAATCCCTTTTCTAATCCTTGTCTCTTGGCCTCACTTATACTTGTATTATAATCCCAAATCGCTCTTTGCCTTGATATGTACAAATTCCATTCCTTTTCATCCATACTCATTTGGTTTA